>NZ_JBHUWC010000051.1:0-22623 GCF_042670225.1 Isoptericola sp. NPDC057191
GAGGTAGTTCGTGACTTCGTGTCACGAACTACCTCGGCACGGTGCGTGCTACCTCGGCACGGTGCGTGCTACCTCGGCACGGTGCGTGCTACCTCGGCACGGTGCGTGCTACCTCGGCAGTGGGGGTGCTACCTCGGCGAGCCGGTGTCCTCGACGACGTGGCCGCCGTCGAGCACGAGGCGCCGGCCGCGGAACCGCTCGCGCATGGTGCGGTCGTGCGAGACGAGCACGAGGGTGCCGGCGAACGCGGCGAGCGCCGACTCCAGCTCTTCGACGAGCGCCGGGGCGAGGTGGTTGGTCGGCTCGTCGACGAGCAGCACGTCGGTGGTGGTCGTGACGACGCGGGCGAGCTCGAGCCGCGACCGCTGGCCCTGGGACAGCTCGGCGATCGGGCGCGGCAGGTCCTCCGGGCGGAACAGCCCTGTGCCGAGCAGGGCCTCGGCGTGCTCCTCCAGGTCGCCTGGGCGGCCGGCGGCGAAGCCGTGCAGCACGGTGCGCGTGTCGCGCGACGTCAGCGTCCCCACCTGGCGCAGGTGCCCGACGACGCCCGAGACGCGCGCCGCGCCGGCGTCCGGCGCGAGCTCGCCCGCGACCACCGCCAGCAGGGTGCTCTTGCCCGCGCCGTTGGCCCCGGTCACCAGCACGTGCTCGCCGTGGCCCACCACGAGGTGGGGCACCGCGAGACGCGGCACGCCGCCGCGCCCGTGCACGACGACGTCGGCGAGGCCGATCGCGGGCGCACCGTCGGCCTCGGCGTCGACCGCCGCCGTGGCGACGTCCGTCCGGAACTCGGCACGGTCCGCGGGCCGCTCGGCCGGATCCGCGGTGAGGCGCCGCACCTGCTCCTTGGCGCGCCGGATGCGGCCGGTGGCCCCGTGCGTGCGTGACCGGGACCGGAAGGCGCCCGACCCGAACGACGCCATCGGCAGCTTGCGGGGGATCTGCTCCATCGCCTCCGCGTTCGTGTCGACGACGCGCTGCTGGCGGTCCACGTCCGCGCGCCACCGCTCCCACGCGAGCCGGGCCCGTTCGCGCTCGGTCTCCTTCGCGGCCAGGTAGCCCGACCATCCCGCGCCGTACCGGCGTGCGCGGCCGCCGTCGACCTCGACCAGCGTCGTCGTGAGGTCCGCCAGGAAGGCCCGGTCGTGGGTGACGGCGACGACCGTCCCGTCGTGGTCGCGCAACCGGCCGGTGAGCCAGTTGAGCGCGTCGTCGTCGAGGTCGTTGGTGGGCTCGTCGAGCAGCAGGAGCTCCGGGTCGGCCGCGAGCGTCGCCGCCAGCGCGAGCCGGGAGCGCTCGCCGCCGGAGAGCGAGCCGAGCGGGCGCGCGCGGTCCAGGTGGGGGAGCCCGAGCCGGTGCAGCGCGACGTCGACCCTGCGGTCGGCGCCACGCCCGTCGCGGGCGTCGAAGCGTGCGGTGAGGTCCGCGTACCGGCGCAGCGCGTCGTCCAGGTCGGCGCCGTCGAGCGCGCCGAGCCGGTCCTCGAGGGCGGCGACCTCCGCCGCGAGGGCGCGCACGTCCGCCAGCACGTGGTCGATGGCCTCGGCGGCGGTGCTCGACGGCGGCAGGTCGAGCGACTGCGGCAGGTAGCCGGTGCCGCCCGGCGCGCGCACCGTGCGGGTGCCGTTCTGCGGGAGGAGCGTGCCCGCGACCACGGCGAGGAGCGTGCTCTTGCCGGAGCCGTTGTCGCCGACCACGCCGACGCGCTCGCCGGGGGAGACCGTCAGGGAGAGGCGGTCCAGCACCACGCGGTCGGCGTAGCGCAGGGTGATGTCGGTGAGGGTGAGCTGTGACGGGTCCACGGGGGACTCCTTCCCGGAGCGGAGGTTCGACGCGGCGGCGCGGGACTGCTCACAGGGATCTCATCGCCGTGCACCCTACGTCCCGGTGCCGGGACGCACCAGGTGATTGTGGTGAGCGGTCGGGCGGTGCTACCAGGAGAGGGCGACCGGCCCCAGCAGCCCCGACGGCCGGCGGTCGCCCTCGTAGTAGTTCGCGGCGCTGTTGCTCACCAGCACCTCCAGGGTGCGGCGGCCGGGGCGCAGCACTCCCGGTGCCAGGTCGAGCACGTGCGGGGCGGTCAGCGCGTGCCCGACGACGACGCCGTCCACGCACACCGTCGCCGCGTCACCCACCGTCCCGAGGTCCAGGCGCGCCGCGCCCGCGCCTTCCGGCACGTCCACCTCGGCCGTGTAGCGCACCGACCCGGAGAACCGCCGCAGCGCCGGCTCGCGAGCCCAGTCGCCCAGGCCCAGCACGGTCGGGACCGCCGCGCCGTCGTCGTCCTGGGTCGCGGCCAGGTCGCCGACCGCCCGCGCCACCACGCCGCGCCAGCCGGAGACCTCGACGCGGTGGCCCTCGGTCGGCGCGGTCGGCGCGGTCGGCGCGGTCGGCGCGGTCGGCGCGGTCGGCGCGGACGTCGCGGACGTCGCGGCCGTCGCCACGGGGCGCCCGGCGGCGCGCACGAGCGCGAGCGTCCGGCGCCGCTCCAGCACCAGCACGACCCGCCCGTCGTCGTCCCGCTCGACGGCGCGACGTCCGTCCGTGAACGGGTCCCACCAGCACGCGTCGTCCGGCAGCGGCGGGAGCCGCAACGCGGTGCGCACCGGCTCCTCGCCCTCGTGGAAGAAGACGTAGCCCGCGCCCCCGCCGAGCACCACCGCCCGCAGGTCCGGCGCCGCGGGCGCGGCGTCCACGACCGGCACGCCCGCCGCGCACAGCCGGGCCTTGAGGGCGACGACCCCCGGCACGCCGTCGGCCGGGTCCACCAGCACGGCGTACCCCGCCGCGACGTCCGGGTCCTCGCGGTCCACGTAGCCGAAGTCGAGCTGTGCCTCCAGCAGCGCCCGCACCACCGGCCCTGACGGCACCGCGTCCGGCCGGCTCAGCACCCCCACCGACCACACGGGCGGCGCGGCGGCGAGCAGCTCCGCCACCCGCCGCACATACCCGACCAGCGGCGGCAGGTGCGGCCACCACGAGTTCCACCGGCCCAGGTCCGGCTCGCTCTCGAACGCCCGCCCGCCGCGCACGGACGCGAAGAACGCGTGCAGCACGGGCGTCGTCACGCCGCGGCTCAGGTACCAGTCGAGCAGCCAGCGGGCCTCGTCCAGGCTCAGCCGCCACCCGTACGCGCCGAGCACCTCCGTCACCGCCGGCGCCCCGCCGCGCGCCCGCGCGGCGCTCGCGGCGACCTTCGGAGCGGTGCTCTCCGGCCCCTCCAGCGCCGAGCCGTCCCCCGGCAGCACCCACCGCCACACCGTGTCCTGCCCCGGCCAGTCCATCCGCGCCGCGGTGCCCAGGTCGTCCGGTTCCGCCGGGTGCCCGGTCAGCGCGATGCCGTGCCGGGCGCACCATGCGGCCTGCGCGTCGTAGTACACGCGGTGCAGCCGCGCCCGCACGGCGTCGTCGTAGGCGCGCACGAACCCCGTCGCGTCGGGGTCGGTGCCGCCCGGGCGCGTCTCCTCGCCGCCGTCCCACAGCGCGGGCAGGCGGCGCAGCACGTCCGCGACGTCGACGCCGAGCGCTGCCGCGACCTCCGACTCCAGCCCCGGCGTGTACGGGCGGGCGAGGGGCCGGTGCCCGCGGCCCAGCAGGAAGGGCTCGTCGGTGAACATCGCCACGACCGTCGTGCCCAGGTGCTCGCCCAGCGCGGCGGCGTACGCGTCGTGGGTCAGCTCGAGGAACGCGGCGACGGCGCCCGGGTGCAGCAGGTCCGCGGCGGCGGGCGCCAGCGCGGACCCGTCGTCCTGCTCGGCGTGCGCGCCGCGGATCGTGCCGCCGCTCGCCGCGTCGAAGACCGCCGTCACCGTCCAGGCGCCCGGCGGCAGGTCGAGCCGCACCAGCCCCGGGGCGCGCACCGGCAGCAGCACGCCCGCGCCGTCTCGCGTGACGTCGCGCCCTTCCTCCGGGTCACGGCGCGCGACGACGGCCAGCAGCCGCGCGTCCAGGTCGCGGCCCAGCGCGGGGCGCCAGTAGTCGACCTCGCCACCGCCGGCCTCGCCACCGCCGACCTCGCCACCGCCGCCCGGGACGACGACGTCGTGCGTCACCGGCACCAGGCAGCGGGCGACGAACGCCGGGTCGCGCGCCACCACGGCACCGTTCGCCGAGCCGGACGGGTACGACGCCTCGTCGTAGAGGATCACCGCCAGGCCGAGGCGCGCGCACTCGTCCACCGCCACGCGCACCAGGCGCAGGTACTCCGGGGTCAGGTACCCGACCCGGCGGCTCAGCCCCACCCGCGCGCTGAGCGTCACCCCGACGAAGCCCGCCCCGGCGAGCTCGCCCAGCTGTGCCCGCACGCCGTCGTCGTCCAGGTCGTCGTTCCAGAAGACGAACGCGTACGGGCCCACCGGGCCGTCGGGGGAGCGCCGCGGCATCAGCCGACCCGCACCACACGCACCGCCCCCGTCGGCACCGGGAGCACGCCGTCGACGACGTCGCCGCTCAGCAGCTCGGTACCCGTCACGGGCGTCGCGCCGGTGCCGAGGGTCGCGTCCGTCTCGGTGTGGTTGATCGCGAACAGCCAGGACGTCGCGCCGTCCTCGGACCACCGCCGCACGACCTCCACCCCGGCCGGCGCGACGACGTCGGGCCCGACGCCGGCCTCCGCCACGAGCTGCTCCGCGAGCGCGCCGAGGCCCGCCTCGTCCAGCCGCGTCGCGACGTACCAGGCCCGCCCGGACCCCACCTCGCGGCGGGTCACCGCCGGCCACCCCGCGAGGACGCCGTCCCCGTACGCCGCGACCACCTCGGTGCCGTCCGCGGCCCGGGTCTTCTCTGTCCACAGGTCGGCGCCCGCGTCACTGCCCACCGCCTTGCCGGCCACGCGCACCTGCACGCCCTCCTGCAGCGGGTGGAACTCCTCGGTGCGCACGCCGAGCAGGTCGCGGAACGCGCCGGGGTAGCCGCCGAGCCGCACGTGGTCGTGCTCGTCGACGATGCCCGAGAAGTACGTGACCACCACGGTCGCGCCGCGCTCCGCGGCGGCCGCGACGTTCGCGGCGTCCGCGTCGGTGACGAGGTAGGTGGTGGGCAGCACGACGAGGTCGTAGCCGTCGAGGTCGGCGCCCGGCGGCACGAGGTCGGTCGTGACGCCGAGCCGCCACAGGGCCCGGTACCAGGCCTGGACCTGGTCCATGTAGCGCAGGTCCCCGGAGGGGTGCGAGTCGAGCTCGGCGCCCCACCACGACGGCCAGTCGACGACGACGGCCGCGCGCGAGCGCACGCGCGACCCCCGCACCTCGCCGAGCGCCCGCAGCGCGCGCCCGAGCGTCACGACGTCGCGCCACACGTCGGAGTCGCGCCCGGCGTGGGGCACCATCGCCGAGTGGAACTTCTCGGCGCCGGCCCGGGACTGGCGCCACTGGAAGAACATGACCGAGTCGGCGCCGCGGGCCACGTGCTGCAACGAGTTGCGCAGCAGCTCGCCCGGCGCCTTCGGCGTGTTGCGCGGCTGCCAGTTCACGGCGGACGTCGAGTGCTCCATGAGGATCCACGGGGCGCCGCCCGCGACGCCGCGCGTGAGATCGGCGGAGAACGCGAGGCCGACGTGGCGCTCGGGGTCCGCCGACATCGTGTAGTGGTCGTTCGCGACGACGTCCAGCTCGGGCGCCCACGCGAAGTAGTCCATGCCCTTGGTGTGCGCGGTCGCCATGAGGTTGGTCGTGACGGGCACGTGCGGCGTGATCTCGCGCAGCGTGTCGCGCAGGTCGAGGTAGTAGTCGAGCAGGGCGTCGGAGGAGAACCGGTCGAAGTCGAGCTGCTGCGTCGGGTTGGCGAACGTGGGCGCCGTCAGCGGTGGCAGCACGTCGTCGAACGACCCGTAGCGCTGCGACCAGAACGCCGTGCCCCACGCCTCGTTCAGCGCGTCGACGCTGCCGTACCGGGCACGCAGCCACTCCCGGAACGCGGCCGCGGCCGCGTCCGACCAGTCGCGCGGCACGTGGCAGCCGATCTCGTTGTCGACGTGCCAGACGGCGAGCGCGGGGTGGTCGCGGTACCGCTCGGCGATGCGGGTGGTCATGCGCAGCGCGTAGTCGCGGTGCACGGGGTGGGTGACCGAGTACGACTGGCGGCCGCCCTGGTGCAGCACGGTGCCGTCGGCCAGGCGGGGAAGGATCTCCGGGTGCTGGCGGGTCAGCCAAGGCGGCGGCGACGCGGTGGCGGTGGCCAGCGCCACGCGGATGCCCGCGGAGTGCAGGCGGTCCATCGTCTCGTCGAGCCAGCCCCAGTCCAGCTCGCCCTCGCGCGGCTCGATGGTCGCCCAGGAGAAGATCGCCACGCTGAGGATGTTGACGCCCGCCTCGCGCATGAGTTCCAGGTCTTCCAGACGCACGTCCTGCGGCCACTGCTCGGGGTTGTAGTCGCCGCCGAAGCCGAGGCCCACGAGGTCGGCGTTCCAGGGGCGGGGGGACGGGGTGGACTCCGGTGTCGTGCGTCGTCGCATGTCCCTAGTCTGTCATGTATCGATTCAATCGGGAAGCGCTTGCCGGGTCTCGAACCAGGCCCCGCCGAGATGCCGAACAGGTGGTTGTTCACCGAATGACGCTGTATTCGGTGAACAACCACCTGTTCGACATCGGGTGTCAGCCGACGCCGGTCGTCGACTCCCGGACGATCAGCTCGGGCTGGAAGGTCACCTGCTCGACGGCGTCGTCCGGGTCGAGCAGCAGGTCCGCGGCGCGGTGGCCCAGCTGGTGCGTCGGCTGGCGCACCGACGTCAGCGGGGTCGCCAGCTCGCCGGCGAAGGCGACGTCGTCGTACCCGACCACCGCCATGCCCGACGGCACGGGCACGCCGGCGGTGCGCAGCGTGCGCAGCACGCCCAGGGCGGTGAGGTCGTTGACGCACATCGTCGCCGTCGGGCGATCGGCCAGCGCCAGCACCTGCTCCGTCCCGGCCTGGCCGCCGTCGGCGTTGAGGGTCGCGACGGTGATCTCGACGAGCGCCTCCCCGGGGTCGAGCCCGAGGTCGACGAGCGCGTCGTGCAGGCCCTCGCTGCGGTCGGCGCACTGGCGGATCGTGTGGGGGCCGTTGAGGAAGGCGATGCGCTCGTGCCCCAGCCCGACGAGGTGGCGGGCGGCCGCCCCGGCGCCGGCGCGGTCGTCCACGGCCACCGACGACAGGGTCTCGACCGGTGACGGCCGGTCGAGCAGCACCACGCGCAGCCCGCGCGCCCGCAGGGTCTCCAGGTGCTCGACGTCGTCCGTGGCCGGCACCACCATCACGCCCTGCACGCCGTGCTCCTCGAAGAGGCGCAGGTAGCGCGCCTCGCGCTCCGGGTTCTCGTCCGAGCTGGCCAGCATGAGCGTGTAGTCCGCCTCCTCGAGGCGGTCCTCGATGCCGCGGGCCACGTCCGTGAAGAACGGGTTGGAGACGTCCAGCACGATGGCGCCCGCCGTCGTGAGCGTGCCCGCGCGCAGCTGGCGCGCGGAGCCGTTCGGCACGAAGGCGAGGTCCTCGATGGCGGCGAGCACGCGCTCGCGCGTCGTCGGGGAGACCCGGTCCGGGCGGTTGAGCACGTTCGAGACCGTGCCGACCGACACCTGGGCCTGGCGCGCGACGTCGCTGATCGACGCGCGGCGGCGGGGGGCGGTCGTCGTCATGTGCTGCTCCTCGGGTCCGGGCGCCTCGTCACGCCTGGGCTTCAGCGTAGAGGTACCTGTGCGCAGGTCGGTGTTGCTAGGTTCATCGTATGAACCGTTTCATCGACGACGGCGCGACGACGCACGTCTGTTTCGTGTCCCGGGTGCGGCGCGACCGGCTCGACGAGTACCGGGCGGCTCATGCCGCCGTCTGGCCCGACATGCTCGAGGCACTCGCCGAGACGGGATGGCACGACTACCGCCTCTTCCTCGGCGCCGACGGGCTGCTCGTCGGCATCCTGCGGACGGACGACTACGAGCGGGCGCAGCGGGACATGGCCGCCCGCGAGGTGAACGAGCGCTGGCAGGCGGCGATGCAGGACTTCTTCGAGCCGTCCGACGGCCGCCCGGACGAGGGCTTCGTCCAGCTCGAGGAGGTCTTCCACCTGGAGAGGCAGCTCGACGCCGCCCGCCGCACCGCCTGATCCCGCGAGCTGTCAGACCCACGTCCGGCCCTGTGCGCACGTGAGTCTGACAACTTCCCGGCACCTGGAGCTGTCAGAGCCAGGTGGTGGCAGGGCAGCGCGTGGTTCTGACAGGTCGGCGGGTGGTTGACGCCGCCCGGACACCGGCTTAGTGTATGAAACGATTCAAAGCGGCCGGCGCACGACGGGTCGCACCAGCACCGCGCGAGGGAGCGCGGACGAGGAGGAGACATGACGGCGACGACGCCCGTGCTCGACGCACGGCTGCGCAAGGCCCTCGGCGAGCAGACCATCGAGCTGCCTTCGTGGGCGTTCGGCAACTCGGGTACCCGGTTCAAGGTCTTCGGCACGCCGGGCACCCCCCGGGACCCCTACGAGAAGATCGCCGACGCCGCGCAGGTGCACGCCTTCACGGGCATCGCGCCGCGCGTCTCCCTGCACGTCCCGTGGGACCTGGTCGACGACTTCGCCGACCTGGCCCGGCACGCCAAGGAGCACGGCGTGAGCATCGGGATGATCAACTCGAACCTGTTCCAGGACGACGCCTACAAGCTCGGCTCGCTCACGCACGCCGACCCGGCAGTGCGCCGCAAGGCGGTCGCGCACCACGTGCAGTGCATCGACGTCATGCGTGCCACGGGGTCCAAGGAGCTGAAGATCTGGCTGCCGGACGGCACCAACTACCCCGGTCAGGACTCGATCCGCGCCCGCCAGGACCGGCTCGCGGAGTCGCTCGCCGCCGTCTACGAGGAGCTCGACGACGACCACCGCATGGTGCTCGAGTACAAGTTCTTCGAGCCGGCGTTCTACCACACGGACGTGCCGGACTGGGGCACGTCCCTGCTGCACTGCCTCGCCCTCGGCGAGCGCGCGAAGGTCGTGCTCGACACCGGCCACCACGCCCCCGGCACCAACATCGAGTTCATCGTGGCCCAGCTGCTGCGCCAGGGCCGGCTCGGCGCCTTCGACTTCAACTCGCGCTTCTACGCCGACGACGACCTCATGGCCGGCGCCGCGGACCCGTTCCAGCTGTTCCGGATCATGCACGAGATCGTCGAGGCCGACGCGCTCCGCCCGGAGTCGGGCGTCAACTTCATGCTCGACCAGTGCCACAACATCGAGGACAAGATCCCCGGTCAGATCCGCTCGGTCATGAACGTGCAGGAGGCCACGGCGAAGGCGCTGCTGGTCGACGCCGAGGCGCTCGACGCGGCCCAGCGGGCGGGCGACGTGCTCGGCGCGCACGGGGTGCTCATGGACGCGTACAACACGGACGTCCGCGGACTCCTCGCCGACCTGCGCACCGAGCAGGGCCTGGACCCCGCGCCGATGCGGGCGTTCGCCGCCTCGGGCTACCTGGACAAGATCGCCGCCGCGCGCGTGGGCGGCACGCAGGCGGGCTGGGGCGCCTGAGCATGACGACGACGGCGGCCGACCAGCTCCGCGTCCGCGACCACGTCCTCGCCGGACCGCACGGTGACCTGCGGGTGCGCGTCTACCGTCCCGCGGGAGCGACCGTGGCGGGCCTCGTCTGGGCGCACGGCGGCGCGTTCGTGCACGGCGACCTCGACATGCCCGAGGCCGACGGTGTCGCGCGCAGCCTCGCGGCGGCGGGCGTCGTCGTCGTCAGCGTGGAGTACCGGCTCGTCCCGCCGATCGACTACCGCGACCCGCAGGCCGTGCCCGGGGCGGACGGCGTGCGGTTCCCGGTGCCGTCCGAGGAGGTCGCGTTCGCGTTCGCGTGGGCGACCGGCGCGGCGGCGGACCTCGGCGTCCCGGCCGACCGCTGGTCGCTCGGTGGCGCGAGCGCCGGCGGCGACCTCGCTGCCGGGGCGGCGCTGCGCCTGCGCGACGGCGCGGTGCCGCTCGGCACGCTCGTCGACGCGCCGTCACGCGTGCCGACGCCGTCCACCCTCGTCCTCGCCTACCCGGTGACCCACCAGGTGCTGCCCGCACCCTCCGCGGAGCTCGCCGCCAAGATCGCCGCCCTGCCGCCGGAGCGGAACTTCCCGCCGGCGGCGGTCCGGGCGATGCACGCGAACTACCTCGGCCACGACGGCGCAGCGACGTCGCCGTACGCCTTCCCCGGCGGGCAGGACCTCACGGGCCTGCCGCCCACGCTGATCGTCAACTCCGACCACGACGCGCTGCGCTCGGGCGGCGAGGCCTTCGCCGCCGAGCTCCGCGCCGCCGGCGTCGACGTCGTGGTCGTCCGCGAGGACGACACGTTCCACGGGCACCTCAACCAGCCCGAGGACCCCGGCTGCGCCCGCACCCTCGCGCGGTTCGCCGCGTGGCTGACCACGGCGCACGAGCCGCCCCGCTGAGGCCCGTCGACCCAGCCGACCCTGCCCACCCGAACCGCCCGCACCCACTCACGTCCGTCGGCCGACGGACCGATCACCGGAGCACCGATGACGAACCAGACCGCCACCCCGACCGTCGAGGCCCTCGTCGCGCGGTCGAACCGCCTGGGCGCCGACCCTCGGAACACCAACTACGCCGGCGGCAACACGTCCGCCAAGGGGACCGCACCGGACCCCGTCACCGGCCAGGACGTGGAGCTGCTGTGGGTCAAGGGCTCCGGCGGCGACCTGGGCACCCTCACGGCGCAGGGTCTCGCCGTCCTGCGGCTCGACCGCCTGCGCGCGCTGGTCGACGTCTACCCGGGCGTCGAGCGCGAGGACGAGATGGTCGCCGCGTTCGACTACTGCCTGCACGGCAAGGGCGGCGCAGCCCCCAGCATCGACACGGCCATGCACGGCCTGGTCGACGCCGCGCACGTCGACCACCTCCACCCGGACGCGGGCATCGCGATCGCGACGGCCGCCGACGGACCGGGGCTGACGGAGAAGATCTTCGGCGGCAAGGTCGTGTGGGTGCCGTGGCGCAGGCCCGGCTTCCAGCTCGGCCTCGACATCGCCGAGATCAAGGCCGCACACCCCGACGCGATCGGGACGGTGCTCGGCGGTCACGGCATCACCGCCTGGGGCGACACGGCCGAGGAGGCCGAGGCGAGCTCGCTGTGGATCATCGAGACCGCGGCCGCGTACATCGCCGAGCACGGGTCGCCCGAGCCCTTCGGCCCCGCGCTGGAGGACCACGCCGCCCTGCCGGACGGCGAGCGCCGCGCCAAGGCGGCCGCCCTCGCCCCGCACCTGCGCGCCGTCGCGTCCCACGACCGGCCGCAGGTCGGTCACTTCACCGACGCGGACGTCGTGCTCGACTTCCTGGCGAGCGCCGAGCACCCGCGCCTGGCCGGGCTCGGCACGAGCTGCCCGGACCACTTCCTGCGCACCAAGGTGAAGCCGCTCGTCGTGGACCTGCCGGCGACCGCGACGGTCGAGGAGATCGTCGACCGCCTGCCCGCGCTCCACGAGGCGTACCGCGCGGACTACACGGCCTACTACGAGCGCGGCGCCGCCGAGGCCCGCGCCCGCGGCGAGGAGCCGCCCGCCATGCGCGGCGCCGACCCCGCGATCGTCCTCGTGCCCGGCGTGGGCATGTTCTCCTACGGCGCGGACAAGCAGACGGCGCGGGTCGCGGGCGAGTTCTACGTCAACGCGATCAACGTCATGCGCGGTGCGGAGGCCCTGTCGACCTACGCCCCGATCGACGAGTCCGAGAAGTTCCGCATCGAGTACTGGGCGCTGGAGGAGGCCAAGCTGCAGCGCAAGCCGAAGCCCAAGCCGCTCGCCACGCGCATCGCGTTCGTCACCGGTGCCGCGTCCGGCATCGGCAAGGCCATCGCCACCCGCCTCGCGGCCGAGGGGGCGTGCGTCGTCGTCGCGGACCTGGACCTGGAGAAGGCGCAGGCCGCCGCGGCCGAGCTCGGCGGCACCGACGTCGCCGTCGGCCTCGCCGCGAACGTGGCCGACGAGGCCGCCGTGCAGGCCGCGCTGGCCGAGGCCGTCCTCGCCTTCGGCGGCGTGGACATCGTCGTGAACAACGCCGGCCTGTCGCTGAGCAAGTCTCTGTTCGACACGACCGAGGCGGACTGGGACCTCCAGCACGACGTCATGGCGAAGGGCTCGTTCCTCGTCGCGAAGAACGCGGCACGCGTCCTCGTGGACCAGAAGCTCGGCGGCGACATCGTCTACATCTCGTCGAAGAATTCCGTGTTCGCAGGGCCCAACAACATCGCCTACTCGGCCACCAAGGCCGACCAGGCCCACCAGGTGCGGCTGCTCGCCGCGGAGCTCGGCGAGCACGGCATCAAGGTGAACGGGATCAACCCGGACGGCGTCGTGCGCGGGTCGGGCATCTTCGCCTCCGGCTGGGGCGCCAACCGCGCCAAGACGTACGGCATCGAGGAGCAGGACCTGGGCAAGTTCTACGCCCAGCGCACGCTGCTCAAGCGGGAGGTGCTCCCGGAGCACGTCGCGAACGCCGTGTACGCGCTGTGCACCAGCGACTTCTCGCACACGACCGGCCTGCACGTGCCCGTCGACGCGGGCGTGGCGCAGGCGTTCCTGCGGTGACAGGCGCGACGGCGGGGCGGGCGCGGGAGGGGACGCTCGCCGCCGTCGACCTGGGCGCCACCAGCGGGCGCGTCATCCTGGGCCGGTTCGGCGCGGGCGGGCTGCGGCTGCAGCACGTGGCCCGGTTCCCCAACGAGCCGGTCCGCACGCCGGACGGCCTGCACTGGAACCTGCTGGAGCTCTACCGCCAGGTGCTGGAGGGGCTGGCCGCGGCGGAGCGCGAGGCGCCGGGGGAGATCCTCGGCGTCGGGATCGACTCGTGGGCCGTGGACTACGGCCTCCTGCGCGACGGGCGGCTGCTCGGCGTGCCGTACCACTACCGCGACGCGCGGACCGCCGCCGGCGTGGAGCGGGTGCACGCCCAGGTGGACGCCGCCGCGCTGTACGCGCGCAACGGGTTGCAGCACCTGCCGTTCAACACCGTGTTCCAGCTCGCCACGGAGGGTCCGCTGCTCGACCTCGCCGACCGGGCCCTGCTGGTGCCCGACCTCCTCGCGCACTGGCTCACCGGGGCGGAGGTCGCCGAGCGCACCAACGCCTCCACGACCGGGCTGCTCGACGCCCGCACGGGGGAGTGGGACACGGCGCTCGCCGACCTGCTCGGAATCCCCGCGCGTGTCCTGCCGCCGGTCGTCGACCCTGGGACGTCGCTGGGCGTCCTCGCGCCCGACGTCGCGCAGGTCGTGGGGCGGGCGCTGGAGGTCACGGCCGTCGGCTCGCACGACACGGCGTCGGCCGTCGTCGCGGTGCCTGCCACGGACCGCGACGTCGCGTACGTCTCGTGCGGCACGTGGGGCCTGGTGGGCCTCGAGCTCGACGCCCCCGTGCTCACGGAGGACGCCCGCCTCGCCGGCTTCACCAACGAGGGCGGCGTGGACGGCCGCACGCGGTTCCTGCACAACGTCATGGGGTTGTGGCTGCTGTCCGAGTCGATCCGCACGTGGGAGCGGGAGTCGACCGCCGCGCAGCGGTCGAGCACCCTGCAGGAGCTCCTGGCGGAGGCGGCGCGCGTCACCGGGCCCGTCGCCGTGTTCGACGTCGACGACCCCCGCTTCCTGCCGCCGGGCGACGTGCCCGGCCGGATCGCGGACTGGTGCCGCGAGCACGGCCAGCGGGTGCCCGGCACGCGCGGGGAGTACGTGCGCAGCATCGTGGAGAGCCTCGCGCAGGCGTTCGCGGACGCCGTCGCGACGGCGGCGCGGCTGGCCGGCCGCACCGTGTCGGCGATCCACGTGGTGGGGGGTGGCGCGCAGAACACGCTGCTCTGCCAGGCGACGGCGGACCGCTCGGGGCTGCCGGTGGTGGCGGGGCCGGTCGAGGCGACCGCCGTGGGGAACCTTCTGGTCCAGGCACGCGCCCGCGGCCTGGTCGAGGGCGACCTGGAGGACCTGCGCGCGATCGTCCTCGCCGCGTTCCCGCCCGAGCGCTACACGCCGCGCTAGGAGCGGTCCGGCGCCCCGGTCGCGGTCAGGCCGTCGGTGGCGCGGTCGGCCGTGGCCAGATCGTTCGTGGCCGGGCCGTCCGCCGCGCCGTCCGGCGTGGGCACCGAGAACTGGGCCCACACGTGCTTCTCGGCCCCCGCGCGGTACCAGCCGACGCGGTCCGCGACCGTCTTCGCGAGCCGGAGGCCGTGCCCGCCCTCGCCGAGCTGCCGGTCCACGGGGACGACGGGCGGTTCGTCGGGGCTGCGGTCCACGACGTCGAGAACGGCCACGGACCCGTCGCACAGCAGCCGTGCGACGACGGGCGGGCGGGCGTGCTCCAGCGCGTTGGCGACCAGCTCGCTCGCGACGAGCACCATGCGTTGCGTGCCGGACAGCCCGCCGGCGTCCTCCGACGGGCCGATGCGGGCGGCGGGACAGTCGCACGGCAGCTGCGACTCCAGCTCGGCCCGCACGTCGGAGAGCTGGTCGACGGTGCGCAGGGTCCAGGATCCGACGACGTCGAGCCGCCCGGGAGGGCATGCCTCCACCGGGTTCACCGACGCACGCCCTGAACCATGCCGCCTCCTGCGCTGAAGGGTGTGGGACCGTGCCTCGAGGCTGCGTCCGCAGCCGAGTCCGTCGTCGACCTTACTGCCCCGTGCCCTGTCCCGCGCGCCCGTGGGGCACGGCACCGCCCCGGCTGCCCTGTCCGATCACCGCTCGCCCCGTGTCGGTGGCGCAGGAGAGGATCACCCGGTGCCTCGCACCTTCGCACGCTCCGGCGCCCTGGCCTTCTGGCACGAGCTTCCTCGTGACGGCCGCTGGCTGCTGTCCACGGTCGTCGTCCAGTTCTTCGGCCGCGGCCTGACGCTGCCGTTCACGATCATCTACCTGCACGAGGTGCGGGGGTTCACCCTCGGCACGGCCGGCACGCTCATGGGCCTGATCGCCGTGGTGGGGCTCGTGGTCACAGGCCCCGCGGGGACGCTGGTGGACCGGTACGGTGCCCGCGCCGTGGTGCTCACCGGCCTCGTCGCGGGGATCGCCGGGCTGACGCTCCTCGCGTTCGCCACGGCCCCGGCGGTCGCCGGCGTCGCCCTGTGCCTCTTCGGCGTCCAGCTCGGCGTGGCCTGGCCGTCGATCAACACGCTCGTGGCCACCGTCGTGCAGGGCGACCTGCGGCAGCGCTACTACGGCGTGAACTTCGCCCTGCTCAACCTCGGCGTCGGCGTGGGCGGCGTCGTCGGCGGCTTCATGGTGGACGTCGAGAGGCCCGGCACCTTCGTGGCCGCCTTCCTCATCAACGCCGCGACGTTCCTCGCACCCGTCGTCGTCCTCCTCGTGCCCCTGCGCTCCCTCCGAGGCAGGGTCGAGCGTCCGGCGACCCAGGACGGCGCGCCCGCGGCCGGGTACCTGCACATCCTGCGCCGGCCCGAGGTGCTCTGGCTGACTGTCCTGTCCTTGTTCGCCTCGTTCGTCGGGTACGGGCAGATGGAGGGTGGGTTCCCAGCGTTCGCCCGGCAGGCCTCCGAGGTCTCGACGCGCGTCATCGGCCTCGCGTTCGTGGTGAACACGGTGGTCATCGTCACCCTGCAGTTCTGGGTCATGAACCGCGCGAAGGGGCGACGTCGCACGCGCGTGCTCGTGGTGATGGCCGTGATCTGGGCGGTCGCGTGGGGAATCCTCGGCGCGACCGGGCTCGTCCCCGGCAGCGTCGCTGCCGTCGCCGGGGTCCTGCTGTTCCACGGGCTCTTCGGGCTCGGAGAGACGCTGCTGCAGTCGGCCCTGCCCGCGATCACCAACGACATGGCCCCGGACCACTTGCGCGGCCGGTACAACGCCGTCAACTCGGGGGCGTTCCAGGCGGGCACGATCGCCGGCCCGGTCGTGGCCGGGTTCCTGCTGGAGCACCACCTGCCGGGCGCCTTCATCGCCGTCGTCGTCCTGGGCTGCGCGGCTCTCGCCGCCGCCGCGCTCATGCTCGAACGTCGGGTCTCGCCACGGGTGAACGGCACGGCGCTCGCCACGGCACCGGCCACGACACCGGCCACGACACCGGCCACGACACCGGCGACGACGCCGGCCGCGACACCTGGCGCGACTCCCTAGGACGCCCCCTCCGGGCCGTCCACGGTCCAGCGGGCGCGGTCATGGCCGCGCGAGGTGCTCGCGCCATCGTTCCCACGGCGGCGCGACCGACCAGTTCAGCCGCAGCGTGCGCACCGCCCGGGCCAGCCGCCGGCGGCGGGCGTGCCGCAGCGAGCGGGCGGAGACTCCGACGCGCAGCCGCCGGTCGCGCACGATGCGCCGCCGGGGCCCGAGCGCGAACGCCAGGTCCAGGTCGTCGTGCACCTCCGGGTCGCGGCGCTCGACCTGGTCCCGCACGGCCCACCAGGTGCTGCGACGCAGGGCCATGGAGGAGCCCCACAGCGCGGTGTGGCCGAGCGCCATCCGGGTGCTGGCGTAGTACGTGCCGAGGTACAGGGCGCACGCCCAGCGACCGGCCCGCAGGTCGGTGAAGGTGCCCACGCCGGTGACGGCGTCGGCCGAGGGGTCGGCGGCCAGGCGTTCCGCCACCGTGCGCACCCAGTCGGGCCCGGGCTGGGAGTCGGCGTCGAGCCGCGCCACGACGTCGCCCCGCGCCGTGTCGTACCCGGCGGCTGCCGCTGCCGGGATGCCGACGTGGGGCTCGTGGACCACGACCGCGCCGGCCCGTCGTGCGACGCCGGCGGTGTCGTCGACGGACGCGTTGTCCACCACCACGACCTCGAGCGGCGGGAGCGTCTGCGCCGTGAGCAGCGCGAGGCAGCGTTCCAGGGCGACCGCGTCGTCCCGGGCCGGGACGACCACGGACACCGTCGGCAGCGCGCCGTCCGGCGGCGGGGGCGCGACCCGCGACCGGCCGGTCACGCGCGCTCCTCGCCCGCAGCGGGGGCGGTCGCGCGGGCCACGAGCGCCGCCGCCGCGAGGCTGCCCACGAGCGCCGCGGCGAGGTCGCCGATGGTGTCGAGGTACGTCACGTGGATGCTCTCGTCGACCAGGGCGTGCCCGAGGGTCTCGAGCAGCTCCCACACGACGGCGAGCAGGGCGCCGAGGCCGACCACCGTCACCGCGGCCGACGCCCGGGGCCGGACGGGGGAGACGGTGACACCGGCGCGGGCCAGCACGTGGTGGCCGAGGGCCGCGAGCGCGCCGGTCGCGACGGCGTGCACCAGCAGGTCGAGCCCTGCGACCGCTTCGTACAGGCCGAGGACGGCGCACCACGCGGCCACGAGCACCGCCGCGCCGCACGCGACGTCGAGCACCGCGGGTGCGCCGGTCGCCCGCGGCACCATCGTGCCGCCGAGGACGAGGAGGAACAGCGCCGCCGCGACCCCGCCCGACGTCGCCGCGGCCACGAGGACGCTCGCCAGGGCCGCGACCCGCACGGCGTCGCCGAGCACGATGCCCCACGTCGGTCGCCCCGGCGCGGCGCGCCAGGCCGCCGCGGAGGGTGCGGTCCGGGGTGCCGAGGTCATGCGCCAGCCTAGGCAGCACCGGCGGCTGCCCACCCGTCGGCGCCAGAGGCTCCCGGCGGCGGTCTCAGACGGGCCGGCCGCGCAGGAGCGCGGCGCCGACCTCGTCGAGGAGGGTTGCCACCCGCGCGGCGTCCTCCTCGCCGGTGCCCAGGTGGCGTGCGAGCGCGGGGACGATCGTCGTCGACCGGATCTCGTCGAGCCGGGCCGAGGCACCCGGCTCGCGCTCGACACGGGTGCGCCGCCGGTCCGCGGGGTCGCTCGCCGTCCGCACCGCGCCGGCCACCTTGAGCCGTGCCACCGCGGTCGACACCTGGCTCTGGGGGAGGCCGGTGCGCGAGGCGATCTCGCCGACGGTCGTGCTGGCGTGCTCGGCGACGTCGGCGGCGACGATCAAGGTCACGCGCGCGCTGCCGGCGTGGCCCGCCTCGCCCCCGGGCGGTTCCGGCAGGGCGTCCTGCCCGATCTTCATCAGGGCGCGCCCCAGCAGGAACAGGTCGACTCCGTTCATCGCGCCAGTCTAGGCGAAAAGCATCTGGTGCGATGTATCGAACTAGATGTAATCTCACGGCATGCCGAAGATCGAGGTTCCCGGGGCCAGCATCCACTTCCAGACGGTCGGGTCCGGCCCGCTCCTGGTGATCTCCCAGAGCGGGGAGGGGGACGCGGACCGCACCGCAGACCTCGTCCCGCGACTGGTGAACCACTTCACGGTCCTCACCTACGACCGGCGGGGCCTGTCCCGGAGCCGACCCCACGATCCCGACCGGGGAGCGTCGATCGCCGACCACGCCGACGACCTCGACCGGCTCCTCGCGCACGTGACGGACGGGCCGGTGGTGATGCTCGGCTGCAGCCTCGGAGCGGTCATCGGCCTCCATCTCGCGGTGGCTCGCCCGGGACGGTTGCGCACCCTCGTCGCACACGAGCCGATCGCGCCGTGGCTCCTGCCGCACGACGAGGCGCAGCAGCACCGCCGCGAGCTCGTCGAGATCCAGGACGCGTACCGCGCCGGCGGCCTCGCCGGCGCCCTGCCCGCCATCGTCCGGTCGCTGGACATCGACCCGTCGGGCGCCCAGAGCGAGCCTGGGCTGACCGCGTTCCCGATGGATGCCGGCCGCGCGGCGAACTTCGACCACTTCATCCGCCACGACTTCACGGCCGCGATCGAGGACCGCCTCGACCCCGGGCTGCTCGTCGGCCTGGGCACCCGGGTGGTCCCCGCCGCGGGAGAAGCGACCTCCGGCGGCGTCTTCGACCGTCGCTGTGCCGAGGCGCTCGCCGCCGTGGTCTCCAGCCCGGTCCGGCTCTTCCCGGGCGGCCACAACGGCAACCTGAGCCACCCGCGCGCCTACGCGCGCCGCCTGCTCGAGGTGCTCGGCGAGCCGGCGGCCGCCACGGAGGCGGCCACCGCGCGTCGCCCGGCCTGAGCAGCCGTCAGGCGCCGGCCGCCAGGGCGTCGGTGCCCTGCACGGCTCCGACCCGGGACACGGCGAGGTCCGCCACGGCCTGCGCGTCGTCGGCGTCGAGCCTCCGGTCGACGACGGCCGCCACCACGTGGACCACCAGCTCCGTCCCCGCCGGCACCCGCCGCACGGCGTCCCAGGCGAGTGCCGGCCCCAGGCCGACGTAGTCACCGACGCGCGCGAACCAGGGGTCGGGTGCCTGGTCGGGGGCCTGGTCGGATGCCTGGTCGGATGCCGGGTCGGAGGCGTCGTCGTTCCGGGGAACGAGCACCAGGGTGGACCACGCCTCACCCGTGCGACGGGCGACCGCCACCCACGGGTGGCGGGAGCCGTGCACGTCCGTCCCGTCGGGGGTGACGACGCGCGCCTCGTCGCCCGTGGGGAGCCGCCAGAACCAGCCGCCGTAGCCGGCGCCGGGGCGGCCGTGGGTGGCGGGGCTGCCGATCTCCAGGTAGGTGTCACCGGCGCGCAGGGTGCTGTGCCAGCCGAGCGCCCAGGCGTCGGCGCCGGGCAGGACGGCCGCGGCGAGGCGCCGACGTTCCGTGAGCTGGACGCCGCCCCGTGCGTCGAGCCAGCGCAGCCGCTGCTCCAGGGTGGTGCCGTCGTCGGTGACGACCGTGGCGGTGACCTCCTGGCGGCCGTGGTTGGCGAGCAGGGTCGGTCCCTGGCCTCGCACGTAGGTGCGGCCGCCCCAGTGGCTCGTGCCGTTCACGTCCGCGACGGCCAGCGACACCCCGTAGTGGTGCCGGTGGTCCACGGGGCTCATCGCCGTCATCGCCACCCCGTCCAGCGAGTGCACGGGGTGCAGGAAGGGGCGCGGGCTGTGCACGCCCGGCATCGTCGTGCCGCCGGAGTACCGGCCCAGGGCGCGGCCGTCCGCGGTGGCGAGCACCCACTCGTCGTCGGCGGCGCGCCACCGGGCCGTCTCGGCCTCGGACCGGTCCGCGGAGCCCGCGGCGTCGGCGTCACGGTGCCGCGCGGGCGGCACCGGCCCGGTGCTGCCCCGCACCACGAGGCCCGGCGTGATGTGCAGGGCGACGCCCTCCGCACCGAGCCGGGTGCGCTCGACGCCGAGCACGCGCGCGTGCAGCAGCTCCCAGGCGCGCCGCCCGAGGTCCGCCTGCGGCACGGCCGCCGTCGTGAGCGACGGCGTCGCGTACCGGGCGAGCTCGATGTCGTCGAACCCGCCGATCGACAGGTCGCCGGGCACGGCCACCCCGGCCTCGTTGAGGCGCGCGAGCAGCCCGAACGCGACCAGGTCGTTGAACGCGACGACCCCTGTGGCGCCGGTGGCGAGCACCCGGTCGGCCACGCGGTAGCCGGCGTCCACGGTGGGGCCGCAGGGCACGGTCGTGACGCGCAGGCCCGGGTACCGGTGGCGCGCGTCGTCGAGCGCCCGCACCCGCAGGGCGTTGGACGCGCTCGACGGCGGCCCGGCGACGTAGGCGAGCTCCCGGTGCCCGAGGGCCACCAGGTGGTCCACCATGCTGCGCACCCCGGCGCCGTAGTCGACGCGCACCGTCGGGACGGTGCCGCCCGGCACGTGCCGGTTGATCACGACGACCGGCTCCAGGCGCGGCAGGAGCTCCCGCAGCGCGTCCTCCGACGTGCGGGGCGCCGCGAGGACGAGCGCGTCGCAGCGTTGCCGCGCCTCGAGTGCGACCTCGGCCTCGTCCCGGGTGTTCTCCGCGGTCTCCGCCACCAGCACGCGATAGTCGTGCGGGGCGGCCGCCGCCATCGTGCCGCGCAGGATCTGCTGGAACATCGGGTTCGCGAGGTCGGGCACCACGAGCGCGACGGAGTTCGTGCGGCCCAGCGACAGGCTGCGTGCCACCCGGCTCGGCTGGTACCGCAGCTCCCGGGCGACGGCGCGCACCCGCTCGGCGATGTCCGGAGCCACCGTGGCCCGGTCGTTCATCACCCGCGAGACGGTGGCCCGGGAGACGCCCGCCGCCGCCGCGACCTCGTCGATGGTCGGCCCGCCGGAGCGCTGCATCACGCGTCCTTCCCGGCCACGGTGACGCGGACCGGGCCGAACGTGCCGCCGTCGGCGTCGCCCGCCGCGCTGCCGAGCGGGACGCTCGAGAAGAGGCCGACGTCCGCGCCCACCCAGTGCCCGACGTGCGCCTGCCACGGCGGTGCGGGCTCGTGCCAGGGCGCGTCGGCGCCGGTCCGCCACCCCCACGTGACGGCGCCGTCGGCGTCGACGGCGGCGCGGACCAGGACGCTCGACGCGCCGGCCGGCACCGGCTCCTGGGTGAGGATCTCCTCGTCGCCGTGGGTGCCGCCGCGCCGGACGGTGACCTCCACGCCGCCGGGCGTGCGGACCAGCCCCGCCCACGCGTACTCGCGGCCGAGGACGACGACGCCGGCCCGGGTGCCGGGCGCGTCGGCCGTCAGCACGACCCTGGTCTCCCAGGTGCTCGGCTGCCCGGGCAGCTGCTGGCTCAGGACCGCGCCCTGGTCGCGCAGGTTCCCCCGCGGCGACGGCTGCGCGGGCAGGAACAGGGTGCCGCCGCCGTCGGCCACCGCCCAGGCGTCGTCGGGGTTGGCCTGCCAGTGCCAGCGGGGTGCCAGGCCCGGGGTGGTGAAGTCGTCGCTGCGCACGGGCTCGCCCGGCTCCGCGCCGGGGACCGGGGTCGGGTGGGTGAGCACCGGCGTCCCGCCGTCGCCCACCACGGGCCAGCCGTCGTCGTCCCACCCCATGGGCTGCAGATGGACCACGCGCCCGAAGACGCCGCGGTCCTGGAAGTGCAGGAACCAGTCGGTGCCGTCGGGGGTGTCGACCCACGCGCCCTGGTGCGGGCCGTTGACGGGGGTGTCGCCCTGGGCAAGCACGACGCGGTGCTCGTACGGGCCCCACACCGACCGGGACCGGAACGCGGTCTGCCAGCCGGTCGCGACCCCGCCGGCGGGCGCGAAGATCCAGTACCAGCCGTCGCGCTGGTACAGCTTGGGGCCCTCCAGGGTGCGGAAGCCCGGCAGCTCGTCGCCGTCGACGACGGTGCGGGGCGGACCGACCACCCGCCGCAGGGCGGGGTCCACCTCGACCACCGTGAGCCGGTTCTTCACCCCGGCACGGCTCTTGGCCCACCCGTGCACCAGGTAGGCGCGACCGTCGTCGTCCCACAGCGGGCACGGGTCGATGAGCCCCTTGCCGGGCAGCAGGCACCACGGCTGCGACCAGGGGCCGCGCGGGTCCTCGGCGGTGAGCACGAAGATCCCGTGGTCGGGGTCCGGGTAGACGATCCAGAACAGGCCGTCGTGGTGGCGCAGGCTCGGTGCCCACACCCCGGACCCGTGCCGGGGGAGCGCGTAGTGGCCCTCCGGGGGCAGCGCGGGAAGCGCGTTGGCGACGTGCTCCCAGGACACGAGGTCGCGCGAGTGCAGCACGGGCAGCCCGGGGGCGCGGTGGAAGCTGGACGCGATCAGCCAGTAGTCGTCGCCGACCCGGACGGCGTCCGGGTCCGGCCAGTCCGCGTCGAGGACCGGGTTGCTGTAGTGGGTCATGGTCGCCTTCCGTCACGTCGCTGGGACAGACGGCGGTCCGATGCGGGAAACCGGTTACCGCCGCGCGACGTCAGCCTAGCAACCGGTTTCCCATCGTCGTACCCCCCACATCTGGTCGCCGACGTAGCGCTGGGGGCTCGTCCGGGCCCAGGA
>NZ_JBHUWC010000052.1:0-22619 GCF_042670225.1 Isoptericola sp. NPDC057191
ACGCCGTCCTCTCCGAGGAGGCGAAGGACGTCGGGACCCGCGGGTCCGCGCAGCGCGTGTGGATCATCGACCCGCTCGACGGCACCCGCGAGTTCGCCGAGCGGTACGCCGACGGCGAGCGGGCCGGCGGCTGGCGCGACGACTTCGCGGTGCACGTCGCCCTCTGGCAGCGCGGCACCGGCCGCACCGACGGGCTCGTCGCCGGGGCCGTCGGGCTGCCGGCGCGCGACGCCGTGCTCAGCACCGGCGCCCCCGGCGCCGACCTGTCGGACGCCGACGCGGTGCTCGCGGGCCGACGGCCGCTGCGCCTCGCCGCGAGCCGCAGCCGCCCGCCGCGGTTCGTGCAGGACCTCGCCGACCGCGGCGACGTCGAGCTCGTGCCGATGGGCTCGGCAGGCGTCAAGGTGGTGTCCGTGGTGGACGGCACGGTCGACGCGTACGTGCACGGCGGCGGTCAGTACGAGTGGGACTCGGCGGCCCCCGTCGCGGTCGCCCTCGCCGCCGGCCTGGAGTGCACCCGCCTGGACGGCACCCCGCTCGAGTACAACCGCCAGGACCCCTGGCTCCCCGATCTCTTCGTCTGCCACCCGGCCGTCGCGTCGCGCCTGCGCGCGGCGCTGTCCTCGGTCGGGGTCGACATCAAGGAAGGTGCCCAGTCGTGACGTCTCACGTCCTGAGCCAGCTCCGCAGCCTCGAAGCGGAGAGCATCCACATCATCCGCGAGGTGGTGGCCGAGATGCAGCGCCCCTGTCTGCTCTTCTCGGGCGGCAAGGACTCGATCGTCATGCTGCACCTCGCGGCCAAGGCGTTCGCCCCTGCCCGGATCCCGTTCCCGATCATGCACGTGGACACGGGCCTGAACTTCCCGTCCGTGCTCGAGACCCGCGACCGGTGGGTCGAGCGGCTCGGCATCCAGCTGGTCGTGGCGTCCGTGCAGGACGCGATCGACCGTGGCCTGGTGCAGGAGGAGCCCAACGGCTCCCGCAACCGCATCCAGACGCCGGTGCTGCTCGAGGCCGCCGAGAAGAACGGCTTCGACGCCCTGTTCGGCGGCGGTCGGCGCGACGAGGAGAAGGCGCGCGCCAAGGAGCGCGTGTTCTCCTTCCGTGACGACTTCGGCCAGTGGGACCCCAAGAACCAGCGCCCCGAGATCTGGGACCTGTACAACGGCCGGGTCCACCAGGGCGAGTCGATCCGCGTGTTCCCGCTGTCCAACTGGACCGAGCTGGACATCTGGGCGTACATCGAGGCGGAGGAGATCGACCTCCCCGACCTGTACTTCGCCGCCGAGCGCGAGGTCGTGGACCGGGGCGGCATGCTCTTCGCCGTCAACGAGTTCACGCCCCTGAAGGACGGCGAGACCGCCCAGAAGCGGTTCGTGCGCTACCGCACCGTGGGCGACGCGAACCTCACCGCCGCCGTCGCCTCGACGGCGACGACCCGTGCGGAGATCGTCGAGGAGGTCGCCGCGGTGCGCCTCACTGAGCGCGGCGCCACCCGTGGCGACGACAAGGTGAGCGAGGCCGCCATGGAGGACCGCAAGCGAGAGGGCTACTTCTAAGCCATGAGCACCGAGAGCACCGACACGAGCATCGAGACGAGCACCGTGGACCAGCCCCAGAGCGCCGCGTCCCAGCAGGCGATCGACACCTCCGCCGACCTGCTGCGCTTCGCGACCGCGGGTTCCGTGGACGACGGCAAGAGCACCCTCATCGGGCGCCTGCTGTTCGACTCCAAGACGATCTTCGAGGACCAGCTCGAGTCGGTGGAGCAGGTGAGCAAGGACCGCGGGAACGACTACACGGACCTCGCGCTGCTCACCGACGGCCTGCGGGCCGAGCGCGAGCAGGGCATCACGATCGACGTGGCGTACCGCTACTTCGCGACCCCGAAGCGCAAGTTCATCATCGCGGACACCCCGGGCCACATCCAGTACACGCGGAACATGGTCACGGGTGCGTCGACGGCAGACGTCGCCCTGATCCTCGTGGACGCGCGCAAGGGCGTCATCGAGCAGAGCCGCCGGCACACGTTCCTCGCGACGCTGCTGGGCGTGCCGCACATCGTGGTCTGCGTGAACAAGATGGACCTCGTGGACTACTCCGAGGAGGTGTTCGAGAACATCCGCCGCGAGTTCACGGACTTCGCCTCGCGCCTGAACGTGCCCGACCTGACGTTCATCCCGATCTCCGCGCTCGTCGGGGACAACGTCGTGAACCGCAGCGAGAACACGCCGTGGTTCGACGGCCGCCCGCTCCTGAGCCACCTCGAGTCCCTGCACGTGGCGAGCGACCGCAACCTCCAGGACGTCCGGTTCCCGGTGCAGTACGTGATCCGGCCCCAGTCCCACGAGGCGCGCGACTACCGCGGCTACGCGGGCACCGTCGCGAGCGGCGTCCTCAAGGCCGGCGACACCGTGCGCGTCCTGCCGTCGGGGCTCGAGACCACCATCGCGGGCATCGACACCGCTGACGGCCCCGTCGAGGAGGCGTACCCGCCCATGTCGGTGACGGTGCGGCTCACCGACGAGATCGACATCTCGCGCGGCGACATGATCTGCCGGCCGAACAACACCCCGGCCGCGCTGCAGGACATCGACGCCCAGATCTGCTGGATGGACGAGTCCGCGCCGCTGGTGCAGGGCAAGAAGTACGCGATCAAGCACACGACCCGGTGGGCGCGTGCCATGGTCAAGGACGTCAAGTACCGCGTGGACGTGAACACGCTGCACCGGGATGAGGAGGCGACCGAGATCCGCCTCAACGAGATCGGCCGGATCCAGCTGCGCGTCACCCAGCCCCTGTTCGTCGACCCCTACCGCCAGAACCGCAGCACGGGCGCGTTCATCCTCGTGGACGAGGCGTCGAACAAGACGGTCGCCGCGGGGATGGTCGGCACCCTGCCGCACTCCTCCTGACGGATCGCGGAGCACGCATCATGCCCGTGTTCACCAAGGACGGCCGCAACGTCCTGTTCATCCACGTGCCGAAGACCGGCGGGTCGTCGGTGGAGGACCACTTCGTCGCGGCCGGCTGGAAGATGTCGTACCACGACGGCCGCATGCAGCGCGGGGCGCCCAACTACCTGCGCCGCTGCACGCCGCAGCACATGCACGGCGAGCTGCTGGCCGAGGTGTTCCGGCTGCACCGGTTCGACGCGGTCTTCGCGGTCGTGCGGGAGCCGGTGGCGCGCTTCCGCTCCGAGTATGTGATGCGGCACAAGCAGGAGCTGTCCACGGACGCGGAGGCCGTCGAGGCGTGGGCCGTCGAGCGGTTCGAGAAGTTCGCGACGAACCCGTACGTCCACGACAACCACATCCGCCCGCAGTCCGAGTTCCTCGTCCCGGGCGCGCAGGTCTACCGGCTCGAGGACGGCCTCACGGCGGCGCTGGAGGACCTCAACGCGCGCCACGACCTCGGCGTGCCCACCGAGGTGCCGCGCGTGCGCACCAGCGAGCGGACGCGCGGGATCGCCAGCCGCGACGTCGAGGTGTCCGCGTCGCTCCGGGCACGCCTGGAGAGGTTCTACGCCGCCGACTTCTGGACGTTCGGGTACGAGGGGACCTCGGTCCCGCCCGACCGGCGGCGCACCCTCGTGCGCCGTGTGGCGTCGCGTGCGTCGCGAGACCTCGCACGCTGGTCCGAGCGCGTCTGACCCTTAGAGTGAGCTGACGCACTGCCGCCCCCGGCGGCGTCCCCGATTCCCGGAACCGTCCTTCCGTGCCCGAACGCGAGCTGATGTCTACCGTGCTGATGAACTTCCTGCGGTCCACCTACCGTCGCCTGCCGGTCTCCTGGCGGGAGCGCGTCACCGAGCTGCGACGCCCGGGCCGCCGGACCCTCGTGTCCGTCGTGGTGCCGGTGTACAACGTCGAGCGGTACGTGGGCGAGTGCCTCGAGTCGATCCTCGCGCAGACGCACCGGCGGCTCGAGGTCGTCGTCGTCGACGACGGCTCGCCCGACGACTCGATCTCGGTGGTGCAGGCGATCGCCGCACGCGACCGGCGGGTGCGGGTGGTGCGCCAGGAGAACGGCGGGCTGGGCGCGGCACGCAACACGGGCGTGCGGCACGCCCGCGGCGCGATGCTGTGCTTCGTCGACTCGGACGACACCGTGCCGCCGAACGCCGTCGAGGCCATGGTGACGTCCCTGACGCGCAGCGGTTCCGACTTCGCGGTCGGCTCCCTGCTGCGCGACACGTCGGGCGGCCGGTACATGCCGCCGTGGGCGCGCAAGCTGCACGACCGAACCCGCACGAGCGTGACGATCGCCGACGAGCCCGACGTGCTCAAGAACGTCTTCGCCTGGACCAAGCTGTTCCGCACCGAGTACTTCCGGCGCGTCGTCGGCGGCTTCCCGGAGGGCCTCTACGAGGACCAGGTGCCGTCGGCGAAGGCGTACCTGCACGGCACGTTCGACGTGCTGGAGGACGTGGTCTGCCACTGGCGGATCCGCGACGACGAGTCGTCGATCACCCAGCAGAAGTCCACGATGCGCGACCTCACCGGCCGGTGGCGGATGCTCGACGAGCTGCACGAGGTGATGCGGGACGCGCCCGCCCCGGTGCGGCAGGCGTGGGAGGCGAAGGTCGTCGGCTTCGACATGCGCCCCTACTACGAGCAGGTGCCGCGCACGGACGACGAGTACTGGTCGTTCCTACGCACCGAGGTCTGCGGCTTCCTGGACATGGCCGGCTACGAACGGCTCGCCGAGGTACCGGTGCACGACCGCCTGCTCGCGGCGGCGACGTACCACGGCCTGCGGGACGACGTCACCGAGCTGGTGGCACGCCGTGAGTCGCAGACCTGGAAGGTCCACGGCGTCGTGCGTGACGGCCGTCCCGTCCTCGGTCCCGACTTCCTCGCCGGCCTGGAGCTCCGTCCGGACGGCGTGGTCGACGACCTCACCGTGGACGTCGAGGTCGTGGCGCGGGTGGCCGACGTCGTGCTCGACGACAGCGCGGTGACCGTCGAGGGCAGCGCCTACCTGGCCTTCGTCGACCTCACCGGGACCCGCAGCGAGATCACCGTGGCCGCCGTCTCGCAGCTCGGCCACCGGGTGGAGGCCCGCGTCGAGCGGTTCGCGGACGCGGCGATCGACATGCGCGCGGTGGACCCGTGGAACGACCACGAGGACTCCGGCTTCCGCGTGCGGTTCGACCTGGACGAGCTGCAGTCGCCCCCGTACCGCATCGAGGTGGGTGTCCGGGTGGACGGGGTCGAGCGCACCGCGCCGCTGCCGCTGCCCGACCCGCGGGCGGCGGGGCGCATCCCGACCTTCGGCCCGCTGGACGCCGGCGGCCGGTGGTACCTCGACGCGGCGCCGGAGACGGACGTCCTCGAGCTGCGGCGCATGACGTCGGCGCGCATCCCCGTCGAGGACGTGCGGGTCGTCGGGCGCCGGGTGGAGCTCGTCGTCGCGGGGAGCCTGCCCGCGGTGCGCGCGTGCGTGGCCCGCGCGGGGACGTGGACGGTGCCGGGGACGCGCCGGACGGAGGACGGGCGCGACGTCGTGGTCTTCACGCTGCCCGAGGCGCTCCCCACGGAGGGCCTGCGGACCTGGGGCTTCGCCGCACGTCCCGCCGGGGGCGGTCGGGAGCAGCGCTTCTCCTGGGTGGAGCCGAGCCGGACGCTCGAGCCGCTCACCCGCGCGGGGGCGCTGGTCGGATCGACCCGGTACGGGAACGTCATGGTCCAGACCGGACCCCTCCTGGGGGAGGTCGAAGAGCTCGACCTGAGCCGCGACGGGCTGCGGGTGCGCGGCTGGGCCGCGGTGTCCAAGGACCTGCCCCGCGAGCGGCTCGCGCTCTCCCTCGTGCACGAGGTGGCGGCCGGGAGCACCGTGCCCCTGGAGCTCGACGCCGACGGCGGGTTCGACGTCGTGCTCCCCGTGGTCGACACCGTGGGCGGCACCCTGTCCAAGACGGTCAACTTCGTGCTGGCGCTCTCGGTCGACGACGTCGTCGCGCGTCCGCGGGCCGGCGTCGGGCTGGTGCGCACGCTGCCCCTCGACCGCACGGACGGCGTGGTGGCGGCGACGGTCACGGCGACCCCGAAGGTCGGGTCGGTGAGCGTGCGGCTGCGCACCGCGCTGGAGGACCGCGACCGCAGCCGGCGCGCGCAGCACCAGCTCTACCTGCGCTACCAGCGCGGGGAGCAGGAGCCGCTGGACGCCGTGCTCCTGGAGTCCTTCGGCGGCCGGTCGGTCGGCGACTCGCCGCTCGCCCTGAGCCGCGAGCTCCACCGGCGCGGCGACGCGCGGCCCCAGTACTGGTCGGTCGCGTGCCTGTCGACGCCGGTCCCGGAGTGGGCCACCCCCGTGCTGCGCTACTCGACGCCGTGGTACGACCTGCTCGAGCGCGCCACCCTGCTGGTCAACAACAACAACTGGCCCTGGTACTTCCGCAAGGGGTCGCACCAGACGTACCTGCAGACGTGGCACGGCACGCCCCTGAAGCGGATCGGCAACGACGTGCCCGGGGCGAACCTCACCCTCACCTACCGCCGCCTCATGGAGCGTGAGGCGCTGACGTGGGACTACCTGCTCGCGCAGAACGAGTACTCCGCGCAGATCTTCCCCGGGGCGTTCGGCTACCCCGGCCCGATCGTCACCCAGGGCTACCCGCGCAACGACTCGCTCGTCGACGACACGGCCGACGCGACGCGCCGGGCCGTGCGCGCACGCCTGGGGCTCGACGACGACGTCCGGGTGCTGCTGTACGCGCCGACCTGGCGGGACAACATCAAGGAGGGCGCGCGGTACGGGCGCGTCGCGTTCCTCGACTTCGACGAGCTGAGCCGGGCGGCCGGGCCGCGGACGGTGGTGCTCTACCGCGGGCACGCGAACACGGCGGGGTCGTCGAGCGACCTGCCGGACGGCGTCATCGACGTGACCCTCCACCCGGACGTCAACGAGCTGATGCTCGCTTCGGACGCCCTGGTCACGGACTACTCGTCGATCATGTTCGACTACGGCGTCCTGCGCCGCCCGATCTACCTCCTGGTGCCGGACCTCGAGCTCTACGGGTCGACGACGCGCGGGTTCTACCGCGACCTGGTCGACGTGGCGCCGGGCCCGCTGTGCGCGGACACCTCGGCGCTGGTGGCTGCCCTGTCGGTGGACCACTGGTCCCTGTGGCGTGCACCGCACGAGAAGTTCGTCGCGGAGTTCGCACCCCGCGACGACGGAGCCGCGTCGGCGCGCGTGCTCGACGCGCTCGGCCTGAGCCACTGACCGACCTCCAGCACGGGAGCACAGACATGTCGATCTACCGTTCTGCCCGGGCCCGGCTCGCACAGGAGGCGAAGACGCGCCTCGGTCGTCGCCGTCCCGACACCTTCGGCATGCGCCGGTTCCGTCACCTTCTCGACGAGTACGAGGTCGCGCCGCTCATCGAGGCGGACGGCAAGGTGCCGGTCAACTACTTCACCTACCGCCCGAACTTCGGCGACCTGCTGTCGCCGTGGCTCGTGGAGAAGATGACCGGCCGCGAGGTCGTGGTCGCCAACCGCAAGAAGCTGCACTACGTGGTGATCGGCTCGATCATCAACCAGGCGACGAGCAAGTCGATCGTCTGGGGCAGCGGCACCTACGGCACCGAGGGCAAGGCGGAGGTCTCGCCCCTCGCGCACTACACCGCCGTCCGGGGGCCGCTGACGCGCGCCAAGCTCGGCGCGCACCTGGGGTTCGGCATCGACGTCCCGGAGGTCTACGGCGACCCGGCCCTGCTCCTCCCGCTGTACTACATGCCGGAGGTGCCGGTCACGCACGAGTACGGCGTCGTCGTGCGCTGGAGCGAGCGCCGGTGGGCCGAGGCCGACTTCGGCCCCGGCGTGAAGATGATCGACTTCGCCCGCAGCGACGTCGAGGCGGTGGTGCGCGAGCTGCTCTCGTGCAAGCGGATCGTCACCTCGTCCCTGCACGGCCTGATCGTCGCGGACGCGTACGGCATCCCCAACGCGTGGCTCGCGTCCGACTCTCCGCGTGGCGGCGTCTACAAGTTCTACGACTACTTCGCCTCGGTCGGGAAGTTCCGGCAGCCCCAGACGCTCGACCTCGCCGAGGGCACCGTGACCAAGGAGCGCCTGCGCGACTCCTTGCAGTTCAGCGGGGAGGCGATCAGCTTCGACTACCGCCCGCTGCTCGACGCGTCGCCGTTCTTGCGCCGCAAGAGCCGCGCGGGCGCCGGGTCGGCCCCGCGTCGCGTCGCGCCGGAGGCCTCGACCGGGCTCGCGTCCCAGGCCGGTGTCGCCGAGCTGATCCCCTCGCTGGGCCTCTTCAGCGGCAACGCGGTGAACTACCTCGGCGTCGGGGTGCGCGGCCCGGTCACCGGGATCCGGATGTTCCTCCCGCCGACCCAGGGGCAGATCGACCTGCGCGGCATCGAGCTCTACTCCGGCGGCCGTCGTGTCGCCGTCGACGAGTCGCGCGCGGTCGTCACGCAGAGCTCGAGCGTCCCTCGCCGGGGCGGGCCGGCCAGCCCGTTCGCGATGGGCGGCATCCGCACGCAGCGCGAGACGGGCGCGTGGTGGGCGGTCACGTTCGACGCGCCGGTCGACGTGGACGAGGTGCGGGTCCTCAACCGCCTGGACGGCTGGGGAGCCCGCGCGCGGGCGCTCACCGTCGCGGTGGCCGGGTTCGACGGCACGTTCGGGCAGGTCCGGTCCGCCAGCTGCGACCGGGTGGTCGCGGAGACGCTGGCGCTCGTCGAGCGGCTCACGGAGCGCACGATCGACGAGGCCGCGCTCTCCTCGCAGGAGGACGCCCGCGCCCTGCGCGGCGAGGTGCTGGCCGAGCTCGCGCGACGCGCAGGGGAGGGGCTCCTCACGTCGGACCGGGAGGAGCAGCGGCTCCTGGCCTCGCTGATCCGCACCCACCGCCTCCCGGACGGGGAGCTCCTGACGGACGACGAGTGGACGCTGCTGGGCCACCTGCTCGCCGCCGAGCGCCTGCGGCTCCCCGCGACGGCGACGTCGATGCGCTCGTTCCACCTGGTCCTCGACTCGCGGACGGCCCTGCGGCGGCTCGAGCTCGAGGTGAACCGGGCCGGGAAGGTGCTCGGCACCCGCCCGGCGGTCCTGTCCCGGCACCGCCTGGTCGACGTCGGCGGGCTGCGGAACCGGTCGGACGACTACGTCGCCGTCATGGAGCGGGCCTCGGCGGTGCTCGAGGAGTGCGGGTACCCGGCGATGCTGGCCTACGGCACGCTGCTCGGCGCGGTCCGGGAACAGGACTTCCTGGCCCACGACGACGACGTCGACATGCTCATCCCGCTGCAGGCCTCCTCCCAGGAGCAGGCGCACGACGTGCTGCGGGACCTGCACGCCCGCCTGCGGGAGAAGGGGTGGAAGGTGAGCCGCCCGAACGAGCACCTGAACTTCCACCTGGGCGACCCGACGACGAAGCTCCACGTCGACGTGTTCCCCCTCCTGGTCGACGGCGAGCGGACGCAGCTGCACATGGAGAAGATGACGCTGCGCCCGGTCCCGACGAGCACCGTCCTCCCGCCCGCCCCGATCACGTTCCACGGTCGCGAGATGCTCGCCCCGGCGGACCCCGAGAGCTTCCTCGCCGAGCGGTACGGGGAGACCTGGTCGACGCCGGACCCGTTCTACGACTGGCCCTGGGCGCTCCGTGACTGACCGGCGCCCCGCGCACGATAGGTTCGTCGCTGAGCTCGCACCGCGCGACGAGGACGACGCGTCGGTCCGCGTGCTCGACGCGTGTGGCCTGGACAACTGACCGACTCAGCACCGGAGCACAGACATGTCGATCTACCGTTCTGCCCGGGAGCGGCTCGGCCGCGCAGCGGGGAAGGCTCGCGCCGGCCGCGGGCGGCCGGACCCCGTCGCCGAGCTGCGTTCGCGCCGGCTCCTCGACGACTACGAGGTCGCCGCGGACCTGGTCCTGGCCGACGGCAAGGTGCCGGTCAACTACTTCACGTTCCGCCCCAGCTTCGGCGACGCGCTGTCGCCGTGGCTGGTGGGCCGCCTCACCGGCCGGGCGACGAAGGTCGCGGACCGGACCCGGCCGCACTACGCCGTCATCGGCTCGGTGATCAGCCAGGGCACCGACGAGACGATCTTCTGGGGTACCGGCGCCTACGGGACGGAGGACGTGACGGAGGTGCCCGCCGGGGCGGCGTACACCGCGGTCCGCGGGCCGCTGACGCGCGCCAAGCTGTCGGCGTCGAAGGGCTTCGGCATCCCCGTGCCTGCCGTCTACGGCGACCCCGCGCTGCTCCTCCCGCTGGTCCACGCCCCGCAGGTGCCCGTGACGCACGACTACGGGGTGGTCGTCAGCGGCACCGAGCGACGCTGGGCGGAGGCGACGTACGGACCCGGTGTCCTGCTGATCGACGCCGGTCGGGTCGACGTCGAGGCGGTGCTCCGCGACCTCCTGTCGTGCCGGCGGATCGTGTCGTCGGTGCTCCACGGGCTGGTCGTCGCCGACGCCTACGGCATCCCGAACGCGTGGCTCGAGTCGGACGCGCCCCGGGGCGGCGCGTTCCCCTTCCACGACTACTTCGGCGGCGTCCAGAAGCTGCGCGCGCCCCACCGGTTCGACCCGGCGGCGCAGCCCGTGACACGAGAGCTCCTCGAAGAGGTCTTCACCTTCTCGGACGAGGCGATCCGGTTCGACCACCGGGCGTTCCTCGACGCCAGCCCGCTCCTGCACCGCACGGGTGCGCCGCGCCGGCGCACCGAGCGGCTGCCGCGCCGGGAGCCGAGCGACCTGCTCCGGCAGGGCGGCACCCGCCGACTGCTCCCGTCGCTGGGGTACTTCGGTGGCATCGGGGCCAACTACCTGCCGGTCCGGTTCGCGGGTCCCGTGTCGGAGATCCGGTTCTCCCTCCCGCGCGACGGGCAGCGACAGCTCGACCTGCGCGGGCTGGAGCTCTTCCGCCGCGGCAAGCGGGTGGAGGTCGACCTCGCGACGGCGACGGTGGCCCAGAGCTCGGACGTGACGAAGGACGACCGCTCGCCGTTCGGGCTCGGCGGCATCCGCACCGCGCGGGAGACGGGCCCGTGGTGGACCGTCCGGTTCGACACGCCCGTGGACGCCGACGAGGTGCGGGTCTTCAACCGGCTCGACGGGTACGGCGTCCGCACCCGCGCCCTGAGCGTGGCGGTCGGCCGCGCGGACGACGGCCCCGACCTCGTCGTCACGGTGGACTCCGACCGGGTGGTGCGCCAGACCCTGGAGCTGCTGTCGCGCCTGACCGGGCAGCCGGTCGACGAGTCCGTGCTCGCGTCGCCGGAGACCGCCGGCACGGCACGGGCCGAGGTGCTCGCGCGGCTGGCGCAGAGGGCCCGCGAGGGGCTCCTGACGACGGACGCCACGGAGCAGCGCCTCCTCGCGTCCCTGCTGCCGACGGACCGGCTCGGCGACGACGAGGCCCTCTCGGACGACGAGTGGGCCCTGCTGGGCCACCTGCTGGCGGCGGAGCGGTACCGGGCGCCGGGCACGGCGACGTCGATGCGCGCGTTCCAGTTCGTCCTGCGCTCCAAGGCGGACCTGCACCGGCTCGGCGACGAGGTCAACCGTGCGGGCGAGGTGCTCGGCGCACCGCGGGCGGTGCTCACCCGGCACGGCATCGTGGACGTGGGCGGGCTCCGCGAGCAGTCGGACGGCTACATCGCGACCATCGAGCACGCGGCGGAGGTGCTCGAGGCCTGCGGCTACCCGACGATGCTGGCCTACGGCACGCTGCTGGGCGCGGTGCGCGAGGGCGACTTCCTCGCGCACGACGACGACGTCGACCTCATGGTCCCGCTGCAGGCCGCGGACCGGGCCGAGGGCGAGCCGCTGCTCGCCGACCTCCGCCGGAGCCTGCAGGAGAAGGGCTGGCGGGTCTCGCGGCCCAACTCCTACACGAACTTCCACCTGCACGACCCGCAGACCAAGCTCCACGTCGACGTGTTCCCGCTGTTCGTGGACGGCGCGACGACGTCGTTGCACATGGAGAAGATGCAGCTCCGGACGATCGACACGGACATCGTCCTGCCCCCGCGGACCCTGACGTTCAAGGGCCACGAGCTGCTGGTGCCGGCCCGCCCGGAGGCGTTCCTCGCGGAGCGCTACGGCGACGGCTGGTCCGTGGCCGACCCGTTCTACGACTGGCCGTGGGCGCTGCGCGACTGACGCGGCGCGGCGGGCACGACGCCCAGGCCGGCCAGCACGGTCATGCGTTTCAGTCGAGCGCGCCGGCCGCGCGCAGCTCGCGCAGCACGTACGGCGACATCGTCTTGGTGTACGTCGTCGTGAGGTGGCTGTTGTCGCGGTACACGTTGACGCCGCCGATGACGGACGGGCAGGTCGTCTCGAGGCAGTAGTAGTCCGTCAGGTCGACGAACTTCGCGCCCCGCACCTCCCGCGCCGTGGCGGCGAAGGTCTCGGGGAACGGGAACGCCTTCTTGCGCGTCGTGTCGCAGCTGTCCGGCTCGATCACGTCGAGCTTCTCCAGGCACCGCGACGGGCCCGTGGGGTGGTACGGGTTGTCCGACAGCCCCACGATCGGCACGCCCTTCGCGGCGACCGGGCGCCAGGCCGCCGCCATCTCGTCGCGCTGCTGGTCGGCGTCGCCGGAGAGCATCTTGAGGTAGCCGGTCGTGACGACGAGGTCGATGTCGTCCGCGTGGTCCAGGAGCCACGGCTGCAGCTGGTCCTTCCACGTCTCGCACGTCGAGGACCGCAGCGGGTTGTCGTAGTTCATGGTCCCGGTGGTCCAGGCGCAGGTGGCCTTGAGCTGGGGCGTGAGGCTGATCGTGCCCTCCTGCGCCATCGCGATGAAGGCGGGGAGCATGGCGCGCGCGTGCGAGTCGCCGATGAGGACGACGTGCGGGACCTTCGGGTCGTCCACGGGCCCGAACGAGCACTCCTTGAGGCGGTCCTCGTCGCCGTCCACCCAGCAGTCGGGGTAGTTCGCGAAGTCGCGGCCGACGGCCTCGGGCGCGGGGACGAGCATGCCGTCCAGGTCGGGGTTCTCGCACGGCTTCTCGGGGTCCATCGACCCGGCGCCGAAGCACGGCGGCATGTCCGCGACGAGCCGGGCGGCGAGCTCCTCCTCCTGCTGCGCGCGATGGTCCGCGACGGCCAGCCCGGCACCCGCGACGAGGGCGAGCACGGCGGCGGTCGCGGCCGTGAGCCCGAGCGCGCGACCGGTGCGCTGCAGGCCCCAGCGGTGGGTGAACCGGAAGGTGTCCTCGACGTACCGCTTCGTGACGGCCGACAGGAGCACGACGGCGACCAGCAGGACGACGCGCTCCACGAGGCCGGGGGTGTGCCCGACCATGTACGGGAGGATCACGATCGCGGGCCAGTGCCACAGGTACAGGGAGTACGAGACCTCGCCGGTGTACTGCACGGGGCGCCAGCGCATCAGCGGGGACGGGCTGAGGCGCGCGGAGGGCGTACCGGCCCATATGACGGCGAGCGTGGCCACGACGGGCAGCACGGCGGCGGTGCCGGGGAACGGGGTCCGGGAGCTGTAGACGAGGCCGCACGCCGCGATCGCGGCGAGCCCGGCCCAGCTGACCAGGGAGCGCCACCGCCCGCTCACCGCCGGGACGGCCGTCCGCGCGAGCACGACGGCGAGGAGGGCTCCGGCGCCGAACTGCCAGGCACGGGTCGTGGTGACGAAGTAGGCGGACGAGGGGTTGGAGGTCGTGAGCCACAGGGACCAGCCGAAGGACGCGAGCGTCGCGGCGGCGAGCACGGCGCCCGTCATGCCGCGTCGCGAGCGGCCGCCGCGCGCCGCGAGCAGGGTGGCGAGCAGCACGAGCACCGGCCACACGAGGTAGAACTGCTCCTCGGCCGAGAGCGACCAGTAGTGCTGGACGGGCGACGGCGCGTTCTCCGCGGCCAGGTAGTCGACCGAGTCCGCCGCGAGCACCCAGTTCTCGACGTAGAGGGTGGCCCCGATCGCCTCACGGAACCACTGCTGCCACTGCGTCATGGGGACGACGAGGAGCGTCACCACCACCGACACCGCGATGACCAGGTAGGCGGCGGGCAGGAGGCGGCGCGCGCGTCGCGCCCAGAACCTCCCGAGGGCCACGGTGCCGGTGGTCTCGACCTCCCGCAGGAGGTGGCCGGTGATGAGGAAGCCCGAGATCACGAAGAAGACGTCGACGCCGACGTACCCGCCGGGGAGGCGTCCGGGCCAGAAGTGGAACAGCACCACCATCAGCACGGCGAGGGCGCGCAGCGCCTGGACCTCGTACCGCAGGACCTTCGCCGGGGGGCGGGGGGCGGTCACGCGCCCGGGTGCGTCGAGCGTCTGGCTCATGGCCGAGAACCCGTGCGGCGGGGCGTGCAGGAGGGCGTCAGAGCCACGGGAGAGAGCCTTCGTCGGGGTACAGGGCCAACGGACCATGCTAACCGCGGCAGAGCCAGGGGGTTCGCGCACGACCGGTGAGAGGACGGCACCCGAGCGGGTCCCCGGGGGGGGACCACCTTGCCCTGTCCTCCCGGGCAGCCTAGATTCCAGCACCAGAGAGAGGGAAGGGAAGTCGTGGCAACGGAGACGGGAATGGGCGGACCGCGCCGATGGGTGCAGGCGGCCCGGCGCGCGGCGGCAGATCTGGGGCGCTCGGCCGCCGCGGCGGAGAAGCAGGTCAAGGTCGCGCAGGCGGCCGCGCGGGCGGCCGAGAGCTCCGCCACCAGGACGCAGAAGCAGCTGCAGACGATGGCGAAGGCGCTCCGGGCGCAGTCGGTGCTCCTGGAGAAGGTCCGGGCGGAGTCGGCCCGGAACGCCGACGAGCTGCGCACGCTGCGGATCGCGACGACGGCACCGACGATGAAGGACGTGCACGCCTTCGTCGCGGCGCGCCAGATGAGCTACCGGGAGACGCTCACGGCCCTGGCCGAGGGCGAGGCGAGCTTCGCGCGGTTCGGTGACGGTGAGCTGCGCCTCATGGTCGACCCGTTCTACAAGCTGGGCTTCCAGGTCAACAGCCGCGAGCTGAGGGAGTCGCTCCGCGACGTGCTGGGGCGCCCGCGGGACGGGCTGCTCGTCGGATGGCCGCGGGCGTTCTGGACCGCGCACAACACGATGATGTGGTCCGTCATCTGGGACGAGGTCCAGCCGATCCTGCCCGCGGAGGTCCGGTTCGGGAACAGCCACGTCTCCCGCCCCGACTGCTTCCAGGCGCTGCGGGAGGAGGCGGTCGAGCTGTGGCGGCAGGTGTGGGCCGGCAAGCGGGTCGCCATCGTGACCGGCCGCGGGTCGCGCTTCGACCTCGTCCCGCAGCTGTTCGACAACCTCGCAGGGCACGAGTTCGTGTACTCGGAGCCGCGCAACGCGTTCGCCGACCTGGACCGGCTGGTGGACGACGTCCGCAACCGTCCCGGCGTCGACCTGTGCCTGGTCGCGCTCGGCCCCGCGGGCACGGTCCTCGCCGGGCGGCTCGCGGAGGCCGGGGTCCGCACCATCGACGTCGGGCACATCTCCAACAGCTACGCGAACGTCTTCGAGGGGCAGCCGCACCCGGAGAAGGTCCCTCCGGTGCGCGTCGCGCAGCCGGACCCGCTGGGCGCCTGACGACCTCGAGCGGGGCAGGGGACCGGTCCGCGGGCCGGGGGCGGTCCCGTCGGGCGTGCCATCCGCAGTAGAGTGCGCGGCACCGCGCGTCGCACCCCGGCGGGCGGGCCCCCCGAAGGACTTGAGGAAGTGTGTTGATGTCCCAGACGCCGAGCGCGATGCTCGAGAAGGAGCTGACGCGTCTCCTGGCCGACGGCCCCCGCGCCGTCGTGCGTGCGCGCCCGGACGGATGCTCCGTCGTCGCCGGGACGTCGCCCGACGAGTGGGAGGTGCAGGTCGTCCTGGCGGACGGCGCCGCGACGACGACGGTGACCGGCGCGAGCACCGTGAGCCGGCGAGCGCTGCGCAACGCCCTGATCGGCAAGGCCCCGCTGCTCGCCGAGCCGGTCCAGCACCACGTGCTGGGTCGCAGCCCGGTCCGGGACTCGCCCCGGCGGGCCGAGCTGGCCGAGGTCGCCACCCTCGCCGTGCGCTGGGTGCGGTGGCTGGACGGCGCCGTACGACGCACGCCCGCCAAGGGCGTGAAGGTCGCGGCACTCGAGAAGGGGCAGGTCCCCGTCTTCTGGTGGGACGAGCGGTCGAACTTCGGTGACGCGATCGGCCCGTGGCTGGTGCAGCGGATCTCGGGGATGGAGCCGGTCAACGCCCGGCGCCAGCGGCACCTGCGGCCCGCGCTCTACAGCGTGGGGTCGATCTTCCGGTCCATCGACCGGCCCGACGTGGACGTGTGGGGCACGGGGCTGATGGACCCCCTGGGGGGCGCGACCCTCGAGCGGCTCGGCGGCCGGAAGAACGTCCGGGTGCACGCGGTCCGTGGCCGCCGCACCCGCGAGGAGCTCGTGACGAAGCTCGGCTGGGACGTGCCGGAGGTGTACGGCGACCCGGGCCTGCTGCTGCCCCGCTTCTACCAGCCCGCCGCACCCGGCCCTGGCCCGCGCGCCAAGGTGGCCTTCGTGCCGCACTACGCGCACCAGCAGTACCTCGGCGACGACCCGACGACCGGCGTCACGGTCGTGGACGTCTCGCAGAGCCTGGAGCGGGTCGTCGACCAGATCGCGTCCGCGGACGTGTGCGTGTCGACGTCGCTGCACGGCGTCATCGTGGCGCAGGCGTACGAGGTGCCGTGGGTCTGGCTCCGGGTGTCGGACCACCCGCTGGGCGGCGACATGTTCAAGTTCGAGGACTTCTTCTCGACCCTCGACGAGTCCCGGGTCGCGACGCACGACGTCCTCGCCGAGGACCTCGCGGCGCTCGACCTCGTCGCCCTGGGTGGCGACGCGACGCTGCCCGACCTGACGATCTCGCTCGACGCGCTCCTGGACGCGTTCCCCGTGCCGCCGCGGCCCGGTGCCGGACGGCCGTTCGAGCTGCCGCCCCTGCCGGAGCCGCCGGCCCGGCCGCGGGGGCGCGCCGGCCGGGGTCTCGGCCGGCTGACCGCCGGCGTCCGACGGCGCCTGGCGCGCCGGTAGCCGGACGCGCCGGGCGGGGCAGCCGGGCGTAGCGTGTCGGGGCCCGCCAGGGCCCGGTCGATCGACGAGAGGACAGGTGTGCTGGAGAGCGCTCAGGCCGTGACTCAGAGCGCGGGCACGAAGGCGTCGCCCGGGCGGGAGGCGCGGACCGACATCCAGGCGCTGCGCGCCGTCGCGGTCGCCGCCGTGGTGGCGTACCACCTGTGGCCGGGCAGGCTGCCGGGCGGGTTCGTCGGCGTCGACGTCTTCTTCGTCATCTCCGGCTTCCTCATCACCTCCCACCTGCTCCGTCGCCCGCCGCGGCACGGCCGCGACCTCCGCGACTTCTGGGCGCGACGGGTCCGCCGGCTGCTGCCCGCCTCGTTCCTCGTCCTCCTGGTGACGGCGGCGGCGACGTTCCTCCTGGCGCCGAGCACGATGTGGGCCGGGACCCTGCGGGAGATCGGCGCCTCGGCCCTCTACGTCGAGAACTGGTCGCTGGCCGCCTCGTCCGTGGACTACCTCGGGGCGGAGGCGGCCGCCTCGCCGGTGCAGCACTACTGGTCCCTGTCGGTCGAGGAGCAGTTCTACCTGCTGTGGCCCCTGGTGCTGACCCTGGTCGCCTGGTGGACCGCGCGCCGCGGCGGGAACCTCGTGCGTCGCGCGTCGATCGCCATCTCCGTGATCGTCGTCGTGTCGTTCGGGTGGTCCGTCGTGGCGACGGCGCTCCGCCCGGCGAGCGCCTACTTCGTGACCCCCACGCGGCTCTGGGAGCTCGGCGTCGGTGCTCTCCTGGCGACGGTGACGGTCCGGCTCGCGCCGCGCTGGCGCACCCCGGTGGCCTGGCTCGGCCTCGCGATGATCCTGGCCGCCGTCCTGACCTACACGGGCAAGCTCCCGTTCCCGGGCTACACCGCCGCGCTCCCGGTCGTCGGGTGCGCGCTCGTCATCGCCGCAGGGTGCGACCGCACGCGGTGGTCGCCCCGGCAGCTCGGTGACCTGCGGCCGGTGCAGTGGCTGGGTGACGTCTCGTACTCCGTGTACCTGTGGCACTGGCCGCTGGTCGTGCTGGTGCCCTTCGCCCTCGGGCACAACCCCGGGCTCCTCGCCCGGGTCAGCGTCCTCGCGGGCGCGCTCGCGCTCGCCGCGGTCACGAAGCCGTTCGTCGAGGACCGGTTCCGGCGCGGTCGCCCCGGCGCCGGGTCGGGGCGCGCGGTCGTGGTGGCCCTGGCGGCGTCGGCGCTCATCGGCGGGGCGGCCCTCGGCGGGTCCGTCGCGCTGCAGGCGCGGGTCGACGCGAACATCGCGCAGGCTGCGCAGGCCGCGCACGGACCCTGCGTCGGCGCGGCCGCCCTGGCCCCGGGGGCGGACTGCGACGTCACGGGCGACGGCGACCTCCTCCTCGACCCGGCCGAGGCGGCGGACGACAAGCCCAGCGCGTACGCGGACGGCTGCTGGGAGTCCCCGCCGTTCGACGGCACGGCGACGTGCCACTACGGCGATCCCGACGCCGACACCCGGGTCGCGCTGATCGGCAACTCGCACGCGGGCAACCTGTTGCCGCCCCTGCAGGAGCTGGCCGAGAAGCACGACTGGTCGCTCACCACGTTCGTCGCGTCGCGGTGCCCCACCTCGGACACCCGCTGGCAGATCGGCACCGCGCAGGACGCCGAAGGGTGCTACGCCTGGGGGCAGCGCGTCCTGGACGAGGTCCGGGACGGCGGGTTCGACCTCGTCATGACGTCCCAGCTGACGCCGTACGCCGCGGCGGACACCGCCCCCGCGGACAACGACGCGGCCGTCGCGCAGGGGTACACGCGATACCTCGAGGACCTCGCCGCGACGGGCACGCCGGCCCTCGTCGTGCGCGACATGCCGTACCCGAAGCACACGATCCCCTCGGTGCCGAACTGCCTCGCCGAGGCGTCGTCGCCCGACGAGTGTGCCGGGCCCCGGTCGAAGTGGCTCCCGCCGGACCCTCTGTACGACGCGGCGAAGGCCCTCGACGACCCGGCGGTGTCGACCCTCGACCTCACCGGGTTCACCTGCACGAAGGACGTCTGCCCGGCCGTGGTCGGGGACCTCGTGGTCTACTTCGACGCCTCGCACCTGACCGCGACGTTCTCGCGGACGCTCGCGCCCTACCTCGAGCCGGCGGTCGCCTCCGGCCTGCGGCCGTAGGGGGCGCGCCGGTCTCCCGGCGCGCCGTCCGCGGACGTGACCCGTGGCGGGCACGTACGCATACTGGGACCTCGCGACCCCTGCGCGAGGAGACCGCCGTGGCACCTGACCCCTCGGACGACGCGCGCGCCCCAGACGCCGGCCGCAGGCGCCGCGTCGCGGTCATCGCGGACGACGTGCCTCCCGACGAGCTGCGCGCCCTCCTCGCGCCCTACCGCGAGGACGACCTGCTCGTCATCGCCCCGACGTGGCACGACGAGTGGCACCTGGACGGGGTGCACCAACGGTTCTTGCGGTGGGACGAGGAGGCGAACCCGCACTGGCACCTCCAGGTCCACGGACCGGTCGACCGGGTCGTCGACACGCGGTACCGGTGGCCGCGGGACCACGAGGCGGCGATGCGCCGGCTGCTCTTCCACCTCACGCCGGGGGGTGAGTACGTGATCCCCCGGTCGGCCCTGCGGGGGTACAAGAAGGGCAACCCGCTCGAGGTCCGGCTCGCGGCGTTCTCCCGCGCCCTCTCGGAGGGCGAGCCGGGCGGCGACCGTCCCGAGCTGTCCCGCGCGGTGGCCGAGGTGCGCCAGGATCCCGGCGAGATCGTGGTGCGCAAGCAGGGCAGGCACTACCTCAAGCTCACCGACGAGTGGGCCGACCGGATGCTGTCGACGCGCGCCCTGCAGGACACGACGGTGCACGAGCTCGCGCGGCTGCCGGCCCAGCGGTTCGCGTCGCACACCACGATCGAGTCGCACGGGGCGTCCAAGCCGTTGCGCGGGCTCGACCCGACGGTCGACGTGCCGCCGCTGCACCTGCGGCACTACAGCGGCCGCGTGGGGCTGGTCAGCCACGCCCTGACCTTCACCGCGAACGAGATCCTGCCCGACTCGTTCCGCCACCACCTGTCGAACACCCGCAACCGGCGCCTGGTCGACGCGAACGCGAGCTTCGCGCGCATCCCGGACCGTGCCCGCCCGACCGAGGACCTGCCGGGGTCGTACTACCTGCTCGACTCCGAGAACTCCGGGCACTACGGCCACCTCATGACCGAGGTCATCTCCCGACTCTGGGGGTGGGACCAGGCGAAGCAGGACGACCCGGACCTCAAGGCGATCTTCCGGCTGCGGTACGCGGGGGAGCGGGACCCCGCCCTGGAGCGCACGGTCTTCACGGCCTACGGCATCGCGGCCGAGGACGTCGTGGCGGTCGACCACCCCGTGTACCTCGAGTCGATGTACGCGGCGACCCCGATGTTCCACAACGCGCGGCCTTACTACGTGCACCCGGAGATCCGCGCCGTGTGGCGGCGGATCCGGGACGGTCTGACGGCGGAGCCCGGGCCCACCTGGGACCGCGTGTTCGCCTCGCGGCGGGACACGCTCGGGAACCGCAGGTGCCTCAACCGGCCCGACGTGGAGGACTACTTCGCCCGGGCGGGCTTCGAGGTCGTCTACCCCGAGGACTACTCGCTCGGCCGGCAGGCGGCGATCTTCGCGAACGCGCGGGTGGTCGCCGGTTTCGGCGGGTCGGCGATGTTCAACGCGATCTTCGCGGAGCGGCTGGAGCACATGATCGTGCTCACCCAGGAGGCTTACACGGCCCGCAACGAGGTGCTCGTCGCGCTCCCGCTCGGCGTGCGGCTGCACTACCTCTGGAACCCGCCGCGGGTCCGGCACCCCGAGGGCGGGTGGTCCAAGGAGGCGTACAAGTCCGACTGGTCGTTCGACTTCTCGCGGCACAGGCGGACGCTGAAGCGGCTGCTGCGCTCGCTCTGACCCGGGGCCGCCTCCTGGCCGATGTGGTTCACCTCACATTCAGCGCGCTCTCGATCTACTGTCACCCTGACGGCCGCCGTTGTGGCGGCCGCGCCTCACGAAGGGGAGACCATGAGCATGCGCACCACCCATCGCGCGCGTCTGGTTGCCGTCGGAGCCACCGCAGCCCTCCTGCTCGCGGGTGTCGGCAGTGCCGCCGTCGCCAGCGACACAGCCGCCGAACCGCCGTCCACCCCGGTCCCGGTCGTCACGCCCGACGGCCAGACCTTCTCGTACGTCGTCAACGCCAAGCACGCCAACCCGGGCCAGACGCGGCTCGCCGAACGGGCCGTCGTCGCTGCCGGCGGGGTGGTCGTCCAGTCCTGGCCGGAGATCGGCGTGGTCGTCGCGCACTCCGCGCACGCGAGCTTCCGGACCGACGTGGTGCGGCGCGCGAGCGGTCACGCCGTCGAGTCCGTCGGCCTGACGCGGACCGTGCCGGTCTCCGAGAGCACGCCGGCGGCGGTCGCCGACGTGCCGGGTGCCAAGGGCGGGCCGTGGAAGTCCGCGGTGACCAAGAAGCCGGGCGCCGAGGTCGGCGGCGACGACGCCGCGACCGCCGTCCCGGACCCGGGCGAGGCCACCCAGTGGGACATGGCGATGATCAAGGCGGACCAGGCGATCGAGATCAACCCCGGTTCGCCTGACGTGCTGGTCGGCGTGCTCGACTCGGGCATCGACGCCACCCACCCCGACCTGGCGACCCAGGTCGACACCGCGGCGTCGGTGAACTGCACGACGGCCGGGCGTCCGGACACGTCGCCCACGGGCTGGCTGCCCACGACGTCGGACCACGGCACCCACGTGGCCGGCACGATCGCTGCGGCGGACAACGGCCTCGGCATCGTCGGCGTCGCGCCCGGCGTGAAGATGGCGTCGGTCAAGGTCGTCAACGACGACGGCTTCATCTACCCGGAGTACGCCGTCTGCGGATTCGTCTGGGCCGGCCTGCACGGCATGGACGTCACCAACAACTCCTACTACATCGACCCGTTCATGTACTGGTGCGAGGACCAGCCCGACCAGGCGGCCGTCAAGGAGGCCGTGCGCCGGGCGATCGACTTCTCCACCGACCGGGGCGCCGTGCACGCGGCGGCCGCGGGCAACGCGTCCACCGATCTGGCGAACAACACGCAGGACACGTCGAGCCCCAACGACTCGACCCCGGTGGACCGCACCATCAACTCCGGCTGCGAGGACATCCCGACGGAGGCGGACGGCGTCGTGACGGTCTCGTCGGTGACCCGCACGGGCGCGCTGAGCTCGTTCTCCAACCGGGGGCTCGGCAAGATCGACGTCGCCGCTCCCGGCAGCGCGATCGTCTCCACCGAGCTGAACGGCACGTGGGACACCAAGAGCGGGACGTCGATGGCGTCGCCGCACGTGGCCGGCGTGCTCGCGCTCATGAAGTCCGCCCACCCGGACTGGACGCCGGCGATGCTCGAGCAGGCCGTGCGTGCCCAGGCGGACGACCGGCCCTGCGGCACGACGCCGGTCGGGCCGGCGTGCGTCGGCACGCCCGAGGAGAACTCGTTCTTCGGGGACGGCATGGTCGACGCGCTGGACGCGGTGACGCTGGGCTGAGCGCCGCCGCACCGGAGCAGCGCGACGGCCCGTCGGAGCAGGTCTCCGGCGG
>NZ_JBHUWC010000053.1:0-22074 GCF_042670225.1 Isoptericola sp. NPDC057191
GGGACAGCCAGGCGGCGGGGCCGTTCGACATCAGCATGGTGACCGCGTGGGGCGAGACGCGCCGGGGACCGCCGTCGGCCAGCAGCCGGCTCTGCTCGAGCGTCGTCGCGATCCCGCCGTTCGCGGTGCCGACGGCGACGGCGAGCCGGTCCGGGTCGACGTCGGGCGCACCCGCACCTGCCCAGGCCTCCTGCCCGGCGACGAGCACGAGCTGCTCGGCACGGTCCGTGCGCCGCAGCACCCGGGCGTCGAGGCCCTCCGCGAACGCGTCGTCGACCCGCGCCGCGATGCGGACGGGCAGGTCGGCGGCCCAGTCGTCCTCGATGCGCGCGACGCCGTTCCGGCCCGCCGTCAGGCCGCGCCACGTCTCGTCCGCCGTCCGCCCCAGAGGCGTGACCGCGCCCAGCCCGGTGACCACCGTCCGTCGCACGTGCATGCTCCTCGTCGCTCCGGTCAGCTCTCGCACGGCGCTGTGCGAGACCTGGTCGTGGGCACACTCTGCCGTGCTCGCCCGCGCGTCGCCCTGCGGCTCGCGCCACGGCGGGGTTCGATGGGGGCCATGGCTGTCCCGCGCGACGAGGCGCGGGGGCCGCGAGGACGGTCCGAGCGAGGATCTTGGAGGTCGCGATGAGCCAGACGATCGACGAGGCGGGCAGCGGCGACGCGAGCGGCGCAGCACCTGACCACGGACTCAAGCGGGTGATGGGGCGCAAGCTCCTGCTGCTCTTCATCGTCGGAGACATCCTCGGCACCGGCGTCTACGCGCTCACCGGACAGGTGGCGGGCGAGGTGGGCGGCGCGGCGTGGGCGCCGTTCCTCATCGCCTTCGTGGTGGCCACCATCACCGCGTTCTCGTACCTGGAGCTGGTGACCAAGTACCCGCAGGCCGCGGGCGCCGCGCTCTACACGCACAAGGCGTTCGGCATCCACTTCGTCACGTTCATCATCGCGTTCATGGTGATGTGCTCCGGCATCACGTCGGCGTCGACGGCGTCGAACGCGTTCGCCGGGTTCCTCAACGACGGCTTCGGCCTCGGGCTGGAGAAGGGCGGGTCCGGCATGCTGTGGATCGCGCTCGGCTTCATGACCCTGGTGGCGCTCGTGAACTTCCGCGGCGTGGGGGAGAGCGTCAAGGCCAACGTGGTGCTGACGCTCGTGGAGCTGTCCGGCCTGCTCCTGGTGATCTTCGTCGGTGTGTGGGGCATGACCCAGGGGCGCGCCGACTTCTCGCGCGTCGTCGTCTTCGAGAGCGCGGACGACAAGGGCGTCTTCCTGGCGGTGACGGCGGCGACGACGCTCGCGTTCTTCGCGATGGTCGGCTTCGAGGACTCGGTGAACATGGCCGAGGAGTGCCGGGACCCGGTGAAGGACTTCCCCCGCACGATGATCACCGGCCTGTCGATCACGGGCCTCATCTACGTGCTGGTCGCGATCACGGCCGTGGCGCTCGTCCCCGTGGGCGACCTCACCGACGAGACCAAGGCCTCCGCGCTCACGCAGGTGGTGGCCGCCGGCGCCCCCGGCCTGCCGTTCGACACGATCTTCCCGTTCATCGGGATGTTCGCGGTGGCGAACTCGGCGCTCATCAACATGCTCATGGCGTCGCGGCTGCTCTACGGGCTGGCGAACCAGGGCGTGCTGCCGCGCAGCTTCGGGCGCGTGCACCGCACCCGGAAGACGCCGTGGGTGTCGATCGTCGTGACGACGCTCATCGCCTTCGGCCTCATCACCTACGTGGTGCGTGCCAGCGCGAGCGACGCGGGCGCGGACGCGATCAGCCTGCTGGGCGGCACGACCTCGCTGCTGCTCCTCACCGTGTTCGCGGTGGTGAACGTGGCGCTGCTGGTGCTGCGCAAGCAGCCCGTGGAGCACCAGCACTTCCGCACCTGGACGCCGCTCGCGGTGCTGGGCGCGGTGACGTGCGCGTTCCTCGCCGGGCCGTGGGCGCGCAGCGCGGAGCAGCAGGAGCAGTACGTCATCGCGGGCGGCCTGCTGGCCGTCGGCCTCGTGCTGTCGTTCATCACCTGGCTGTACAACCGCGCCGTGCGGCACCAGCAGATCCACTTCGAGGACGTCGGGGACCTCGAGGAGGACAAGCCGCAGGCGGGCTTCCCCAAGCGGTGAACCGGTCCGCCGGCGTCAGATCGTCGCCCGGCCGTCGACGCCGTGCGCGCCCAACAGGTCGATCAGGACAGGCGTCCCGTCAGCGACGGTCCAGCGCTCTGCCACCAGCCCTGCGGCCCGGGCGCCCTCCACGTTCGCGAGCGTGTCGTCGACGAACAGGATCGTCGCGGGGTCCGCGTCGATCCGCCGGGCCGCCTCGGTGAAGAACGCCGGGTCAGGTTTGGCGACGCCGAGGTCGTACGAGTAGCAGCTGGTGCCGAACACGGCGTCGTATCCGAGGACGTCGCGCATGTGCGCGGCACGCCGGCCATCCTGGTTGGTCCTGAGGTGCACGCCGTACCCGTTCCGGCGCAAAGCGTCGACGACTTCGAACGACGCGGCCACAGGCTCGATCCGACACCAGATGTCGGCGAAGACCTGCTCCACCGGGGCGGAGACCCCGAACTCCGCGACCACCTCCGCCAGCAGCGGGATGAAGTCGCCGACGCCCGCGAGCGTCGGGCGCTCGACCGCCCACGCCCTGCGCACGAACTCGCGGGCTCGGTCGCCGACGACCGGCGCCGCAAGAGCCTCCCAGCCTCCCGGCACGACCTGCAGCACGTCGTCAGCGTCGAACAGGACGTGCCGGATCGGGGACACCGCCACGGCGCGCTTGGAGCCGGGGGTGGTGGGTGCCAGGACGACCCCGTCGGGCAGCGGTGTCGCTTCGCGCCGCACACGGGGTACGACGCCGACCTGGAACTCGTCCTGATACACCACGGTTCCCGGGTCGGTGCTGTGCACCACGTCGAACTCGACGCCGTGCGCGCGCAGGATGTCGCACAGCCGGTCCACCCGCTGTTGCATGTCTTCGGGGACCGGGGCGTGGAACCACGTCACCGCGCCGACCGTGTTGCCGTCGCCGTAGAAGTCCGGGTTCGGGAGGTGCTCGGTGAACCAGTCGTCGACGTCGAGGTAGTCCGCTTCCTCCCGCGCGGTCAGGAGGCCGGCGCGCCGCAAGTGGTCGACGGCGACGAAGATGCCCACCTCGACCCCGAGGCGGCCGCAGTAGGTCGCCTGGACGCGGACGAAGGTCTCCGAAGGGCGCACGTGCCGATCCTGGCAGAGCCGGCTGCGCCCTCGCCTCGGATTTCCACGCGAGCTGGGGCCGGCGTCAGTACGACATCGTCTCGTTCAGGGAGAGGGAAAGCAGGACGAACAGGGCGACGGACGCGACGACCGACCACACGATCCAGCGCGCGACGTCGATCTCACCAAGCCGCCAACGCCAGAACAGCGCGGCCACGTAGGCGATGCCGCCCAGGACGAACAGCGACCCGGCGAAGTCGTACGGGTGGCCGAGCTCGTCGCCCGTGTTGAGGTCTGCGGCGTAGCCGGCCGCCAGTGCCAGCGATGCGCCCGCCGATGCGACCAAGCCCGCGCCCAGCGTGACCGCGGCATGCCAGGCTGGGGCCGTCGTCCGAGGGCGGTCCATCTCCGTATCGTCCCAGATCAGCTGCGGTTGTGGTTGACCGAGTCCCTGAGGCTCCGCGTCGACAAGTTCTCGGACGGCGACCTGTGGACAACCGCGATCGCAGGTCAGGCAGCGGCGAACGCATCCTCGAACGCGGTGAGGACGGCGTCGTTGAACAGGACGAAGCGGACCTGGTCGACGGCCGCGGGATTGAGGTCGTCCCAGCGCCGGACGGCGTGCGCGGCGGCTTGGGCGACGTCGTCCGCGGCCCAGCCGTAGACGCCCGCGCTGACGGCGGGGAACGCGACGGTCCGGGCGCCCACGTCCGCCGCGACGTCGAGGGAGCGGGCGAAGCACGACATGAGCTGCGCGGGGTCCGTCTGCCCACGGTGCCGGTCGGGGCCGACGGTGTGGACGACCCACTGCGCGGGCAGGTCGAAGCCGAGGGTGGCGACGGCGTCGCCGACCGGCAGGCCGTCGGGCAGGGTGGTGGCGCGCAGCTCGCGGCAGGCGTCGAGCAGGCGCGGGCCGGCGGCGGCGTGGATGGCGCCGTCGACCCCGCCGCCGCCCAGCAGCGACGAGTTCGCGGCGTTCACGATCGCGTCGACGGCGACAGCGGTGATGTCGCCTCGTTCCACGGTGAGGTGCACGGTTCCTCCTCGGGGTCGGGAGCGGGGTCCGAGAACGCGGTCAGGCGGCGCGCAGCGCCTTCTCCTCGTCGGGCATGAGGATCCACAGCAGGAGGTACGCGAGAATCTGCGGTCCGGGGATGAGGACCGACGCCACGGTGAGGACGCGGACGAGGCCGCGGCCCCAGCCGAGGTAGTCGGCAATGCCGGCGCACACGCCACCGAGCACGCGGCCGTGCTTCGGGCGGAACATCTTGCGCCTCGGGGCGGGGACGGGCTGGACGTACGGGGTCGAGGTCGGTGTGGTCATGCTTCGACGGTACGAGCGGCCCCGCGCGCTCGGTATCGGGTTCTCCCCCCGTTCGACCCTGAGCGAGGACCCTGATCCCCGGACTCGGGGACGGCCTGGCTGCGGGGTTTCGCTACCGTGTGCGCACGACGAGAGGAGACGGCGATGGCGCTGTTCAGGAGAGGGGCCTCGAGGCGGGGCGAGCCTGCGCTGGTCGCCGTCGCGCGTCTCGCCCGGGAGGCACTGGCCACGCGGGGCGTCGAGACGGTGGTCGAGGGCGCCGACGATGTCGAGACGGCAGTGCTCAGGGCGGCGGACGGCTCCGTGCTCCCGCTGTACAACATCGTGCGGACTTGCGAGGACGAGCCGCGTCGGGCCTGGGCCGGCCTCGTGGGCGAGCACGTCGACCGTGTGATCGCCGGGCTGCGGGCGGCGGAACCGGAGGACCTCCCGGTGGACGAGCTCCTGACGCGGATCCGCACACGCCTCTTCTCCAGCGCCGACGTGGACTGTCCGAGACCTGGAGACCTGTCGTACGCACGGCCGTTCGCCGAGGGCCTGGTGACAGCGCTGTGCGTCGACTACCCGCATACCGTCACGACGATCAGCGCGGAGGATCTCGCGAAGCTTCCGGTCCCCGTGGAGGAGCTGTTCGCCCAGGGGCAGCGCAACACCGACGCCGAACCCGTCGACGAGAACGCCGCGCTGAGCGTCCGTGTGCGGATCCTCACGGGAGAGTCGCTCTTCGTCGCGGCGCGGGCCGGGAACTTCCGGGCACTGCTCCCGGAGGTCGGGCCCGCGGACCAAGGCCTCCTGTTCAGCGTTCCCGACCGGCACACGATCCTCTACACGGTGTTCGACGGCGTGGAGAGCATCGCGTCGGTCAACGCCTTGCTCCGTTTCACCGCCACCTTCGTGAACGACCCCGAGATGTTCCACCCGGGCGGTGTGCTGAGCGGCGACGTGTACTACTGGGCGCCGGACGGTCGCGTCGAGCGGGTCGGAGGTCTTGCCGACGACGGCCACGGGCTCGAGCTGCGGGTCACCGGTGCGTTCGCGGAGGTGTTCCCCGCCGAGACCCGGTGACGTGCCCTGCGCAAGCGGCCCCTCAAGGGCCGTCGTCGGCGGCGACGGCCGCCGCCACACGACGCTGGGACGCCCGCGCGAACTCCGGCCAGCGGTCCCAGTAGTACGGCAGCGCGATGACGCCCTGCACCAGCACCCACCCGCGCCCGCGCGCCCAGGCGCCGTCGTCCAGGTCACCGCCGGGGCCGGCGCCGGCGGCCTCGCGGAACACGTCGCGGTCGCGGCCGGAGAAGAGCCACCAGGCGGGCGGCAGGTCGGCCGCCGGGTCGCCGACGCCGAGGGCGCCCCAGTCGATGACGGCGGTGAGGCGGCGGCCTGACGCGAGCAGGTTGCCGGGCATGAGGTCGCCGTGCAACCACGTGCCCGGCACCGGGTCGGCCGCCGCCTCCAGCGCGGCGTCCCAGGCGCGCAGGACGGCGCCGCGGTCGACGCGGTCGCCGCACTCGTCGGTGGCGCGCCGGACGTCCGCGTCGAGGCGGGCGAGCGGCACGCCGCGGCCCGTGCCGTCCTTGACCGGGCCGTCCGACGGGTCGACGTCGCGCAACGCCGCGACGAACGCGCCGAGGTCCGTCGCGGCGGGCCCGAGGTCGAGGTTCGGCGCGGCGCCCGGGTCGAGCGGGTCCGCGATCGCGGCGCCCGGGACCCAGGGCACCACCGACCAGTGGAACGGGTAGTCGTCGTCCGGGTCGCCCACCGCCAGCGGTGCGGGCACCGTCAACGGCACGTGCGGCGCCAGGCGCGGCAGCCAGCGGGCGTCGGCCAGCGCGTGCTCCCCGGCCCAGGCGGTCTTCGGCATCCGCGCCACGAGCTCGTCGCCCAGGTGGAACAGCAGGTGGTCGGTGCCGAACTCCTGCACCGGCGTCACCGGCAGCCCCGCCCAGCGGGGGTGCTGCGCCGCGACCAGGCGGCGGACGTCGTCGGGAGTGACGGGGACCTCGTCGTCGTGCAGCGGCATGGCCCGACCGTAGGCGCGCCCCGTCCGGCACGGCCAGGTGATACTCGGGGAGTGCGTGCCACGACCGCCCTGCTCACGGCCCTGCTGGCGCTCGCGGCAGCCTCCTGCGCCGCCCCCGGCGAGGCGTCCCGGTCGCCCGAGCCCTCCCCGACGACGACGGCCCCCGCCCCGGTGCTGCTGCCGCCCACGACCGGCGTGCTCGACTACCAGCTCGGCGGCGCGTACGACGCCGTGGACACCGGGCCGGGCGCGACGGCGATCGACGTCGTCGTGCGTGACGCGACGGCCGACCCGCTGCCCGGCGCGTACAACCTCTGCTACGTCAACGGCTTCCAGACGCAGCCCGGAGAGGACGACCTCTGGGCCGGGCGCGACGACCTGCTGCTGCACGACGGGGGCGGTGCCCTCGTCGTCGACCCGGACTGGCCGGACGAGCACGTGCTCGACCCGTCGACCGCGGCGCAGCGCGCCGGGATCCTCGACGTGCTCGGACCCGTCGTCACCGGGTGCGCCGACGCCGGGTTCGACGGCGTGGAGATCGACAACCTCGACACCTGGACGCGGTTCGCCGCGATCGACGAGGCGGGCGCGCACGCCCTCGCCCGGGCCTACGTGGACCTCGCGCACCGGTCCGGGCTCGCCGTCGCGCAGAAGAACGCCGCCGAGATCACCCACGTCGCGCACGACGACCTCGGCTTCGACCTCGCCGTCACCGAGGAGTGCGCCGTGTGGTCGGAGTGCGCCGCGTACACCGACGTCTACGGCGACCACGTGCTGCAGGTGGAGTACCCGGACGCCCTCCGCGCGGCGGGGATGACCCTCGACGACGTGTGCGCCCTGGACGACCGCGCGCCGCTCACGGTCCTGCGCGACCGGGATCTGGTCGCCACAGGCGAGGACGGGTACGTGTACGACGCCTGCTGAGCCGCCCGGGCGTCAGCCGGCGGCGAGGTGCGCGATCAGCTTGCGTGTCACGCGCTCGAGGTCGGCGCGGTCTCTGGCGGTGAGCGCGGAGGTCGCCTCCTGCTGGCCGGCGGTGTGCTTCGTGACGGCCTCGTCCACGAGGCGGCGGCCTTCTGCGGTCAGCTCGACGTCGAGGCTGCGGCGGTCGTGCGCGCTCGGCACGCGGACGATCAGGCCGCGCTTCTCCAGCCGGTCGAGGCGTCCCGTCATCGTCCCGGTGGTCATGAGCAGGGCGCGCGCGAGGCTGGTGGGGGAGAGGCGGAACGGCTCGCCGGACCGCCGCAGGGCGAAGAGGACGTCGCCGTCCCCGCGGTTCACGCCGTAGTCCCCGGCGAGCCGGTCCGTCCGGGCGTTCACCAGCTCGGCGGCACGGGTCAGCCGCGCGAGCAGGGACATCGTGTCCCGGTCGATGTCGGGGCGCTGGTCGGCCCACTGCTGCACGAGGGCGTCGATGCGGTCGTTGTCGTCCACCTCGCCAGTTTACCTTGCGCACGAGTTACTTGTGCTCTACCTTCATCTCAAGTAACTCGCACACAAGCAACTTGAGGAGAAGCAATGTCTGCGACACTCACGCTCAACGGGTCCGAGTCCATCCGGGTGCTGGAGAGCACCCCCGACCGCTTCGAGGTCGAGGCCACCTACGCGCCGCGCGGGGAGCGCCCGCCGAAGCACGTGCACCCGCACCACGACGAGTCGTTCACGGTTCTGGTCGGCACCGTCCGCGTCGGGTTCGCGGACCACGAGCAGGACTACCCCGCCGGCGAGTCGTTCGTCGTCCCGCGCGGCACGGCGCACCACATGTGGAACCCGGGCGACGAGCCGGCCGTCCTGCGCTGGCTCAGCACCCCGGCCGGCCGCGTCGAGGCGTTCTTCACGGACATGGACCGCCTGCACCGCGAGGACCGGGCGAGCCTGGTCGGGCTGGCGGGCGTGCTGCACCGGTACCGCGACGTCATGCGGCCCACCTCGCCGGTTACCCGCGCCGCCGTCCGCGTGCTCGGCCCGCTCTCCCGCGGGGGCCGGGCCTGATGCGCCGGCACCTGGCCACAGGCCTCACCGTCCTGCTCGCCGTGGGCATCGGTTACGTCGGCGTCAGCTACCTCTTCTTCCCCGCGGCCACCGCGCCGTCGTTCGGCATGGCCGTCTGGCCCGAGGGCGACGCGGCGGCCTTCCTGGCCACCAAGGGGGCCCGGGACCTCGCGTCCGGGCTGGTCCCGCTCGCGCTCCTGCTCTCCGGGCAGCGGCGCGCGCTCGGCTGGGTGCTCAGCATCTGGGCCCTGGTCCCGGTCGCTGACGCCGCCCTCATCCTCTCGACCGGTGGCTCCACCCTCACCGCGCTGGCGGTCCACGGCCTGACGGCGCTCGCCCTCGTCGTCACCGGCGCGCTGCTGCTCACGGAGACGCCGGCCTCGCGCCGGGCGTCCGTCGACGACCGGCCGGCCGTCACCAGCCGCCAGGGCTGAGGATCTTGCGGATGCGCTTCTCGCTGACGGCGCCGTCGGTGCCGAGCTGCTGCGCGAAAAGCGAGACCCGCAGCTCCTCGATCAGCCAGCGCACGTCGGCGAGCTCCGCCGCCCGGTCCGGGTCGGCGGGGCCGGCGGCGTAGGCGGCGCGAGCCTTGTCGTAGGCCTCGGTGACGTCGTGCACGCGCCAGGCGAGCTCGGCGTCGCGCGCCGGGTTGGTCTGCGCCTTCTCCAGCCGGTACGACGCCGCGCGCAGGTAGCGCACCAGGTGCGGCACGCGCCGCGGCGGCGTCTGCGCGACGAAGCCGTCCTGGACCAGCCCGGCGACGTGGTCGCGGATGTCCTGGAGCGTGTTCAGCAGCGCGAGGGACGACGACGCGCGCACCTCGCCTTCGACGGTGCGCCACGCCGACAGCGCGGCGACGACGTGCCCGACGACCCGGTGCACCTCGTCCTCCAGGTGCCGGTGCACGAAGGTCCGCGCGGCGGCGTACGACGCGGCGTCCCGCACCTGCGCGGCGACCGGGCCACCGGTGGGCGTGCCGGGTGCCTTCTCCACGTCCGGGCTGGTCAGCGCGATGACGGCGGCGAGCTGGAGGTCGGCCACCAGGGCGTCGGTGTTCCGGTACGGAGCCGCCGCGAGCGTCAGGGACTGCCTCGACGTCCAGCGCGACGTCACGCGCCCCGTCTGCAGCGCCGTCTCCGCCAGCAGCAGCCGCCGCACCCCGCGCGCGTGCGCGGTGTCGCGGCCGGACGCGTCGGCGAGGACGCGCAGCGCGACGGACGGCTTGCGCCTCGCGTCCTCCTCCTCGACCAGCGCCGGGTAGCCCTTCACGACCACCCCGCCGCCCAGGTCGGTCGACACGGCGTCGGGCAGGCGCCCGTCGGGCAGACCCTCCGGCCACGTCACGAGACCCGTCTGCTCCGGCACGACAGAGCTCGTGCCGCCCGTGGCGGACGGCGACGGCGAGGCCGTGCGCGGTGCGGGACGTCCCGGCACGGGGGCCGCCGGGGCGGGCGATCCCGCGGTCCGCCGGGCCTCCTCGAGCGCGAGCCCGACGGCGCCCTTGACCGCCGCGCGCACGGCCGCCTCGGCCTGCGCGGCGAGTCGCTTCTGCAGGGACAGCAGGTCCTTGGACTCGTCGAGCGGCTCCGGGGCGGGACGGCGGCCCTTCCCCTTGCCGCGGCCCTTGCCCTTCGCCGCACTGTTCGCTGGCGCGGGCGCGGCGTCCTCGACCCGGAACGTCATGCGCAGGTGCGCGGGCAGCCGCTCGACGCGCTCGGCGTCCCACACGTCGTCCGGGATGACGATGTCGCGCAGGGCCCGCACGGCGCGGCTGAACGCGACGTGGAACGGCTCGGCCATGTCGCCGGCGCGCGTCATGTCGTGCCACGCCGGGGTGTGCTCGCGCAACCAGCCGGCGACGGCGCGGCCGACGTCGGGCGCGGGCACGAGCTGCACGCGCACCGCCTTCGGCAGGGACTTGATCGTGGCCACGCAGAGCTCGTCGAGCAGGCCGGGCACCATCCAGTCGAAGCCCTCGGGGGCCACCCGGTTGAGGATCGACAGCGGGACATGCACCGTGACGCCGTCGGCCGCCGACCCCGGCTGGAACTGGTACGTCAGCGGCAGCGTCACCTCGCCCTGCGTCCAGGTCTCGGGGAACTCGGACGTGTCGACGGCGTCGGCGTCGACGAGCTGGTCGAGCGTGAACGTCAGCAGGTCGGGCGTCTCGCGCTGCGCCGACCTCCACCACCGGTCGAAGTGGGCGGCGCTGACGACGTCGTCGGGCACGCGCTCGTCGTAGAACGCGAACAGGTCGTCCTCCGAGGCCACGAGCCCCCGCTGCCGGGAGCGCGCCTCGAGCTCCTCCGCCTCCGCGAGCAGGCGCCGGTTCTCGGCGAAGAACCGGTGATGCGTGGTCCACTGCCCCTCGACGAGGGCGTGCCGCACGAACATCTCGCGTGCGGCCTCCGGGTCCACCTTGGCGAAGAGCACGGGGCGGTCCGCGACGATCGGCACGCCGTACAGCAGCACCTTCTCCGTGGCCATGGCCGCGCCCTGCTTGGTGGACCAGTGCGGGTCGGAGTACGTGTGCTTGGCGAGCGGCCCGGCGAGCTCCTCGGCCCACTCGGGCTGGATGCGGGCGACGTCGCGCGCCCACAACCGGGACGTCTCGACGAGCTCGCCGGCCATGATCCACTCCGGCGGCTTCTTGCTCAGCGGGGAGCCGGGGAAGATCGCGAACCGGGCACCGCGGGCCCCGACGTACTCGTTGCGCGCGCGCTTGGCGGCCTGCCGCAGCGCGCGGGCACGGGCCTCGCCGCGCAGGTGCGCCACCGACGACGCCTTGATCTCGCCGGTGTCCTGCATGCCGATCTGCGACAGCAGCCCGGCGAGCAGCGACCGGTGGATGGTGTCGTCGTCCCAGACGTGCTTCAGGTCGGCGTCCGCCCCGGATCCGGGCACGCCCGAAGACGGGTCGGACGGCGTGTCGAGCGCGGGGCGGGTGGGGGTATAGCGCATGTCGATGCCGAGCGGCTTGGACATCTCGCGCAGCTGCGCGACGACGTCCTGCCACTCGCGGATGCGCAGGAAGTTGAGGTACTCGGCCTTGCACAGGCGCCGGAACGCGGACGACCCCAGCTCGTGCTGCTGGCCGCGCACGTACTCCCACAGGTTCAGGGCGGTGAGGAAGTCCGACCTCGCGTCCGTGAAGCGGGCGTGCAGCTGGTCGGCCTGCGCGCGGGACTCCGCCGGGCGCTCGCGCGGGTCCTGGATCGACAGCAGGGCCGCGATGATCGCGACCTCACGCGCGACGCCGCGCCGGGCGCCCTCGATGATCATGCGCGCCAGGCGCGGGTCCATCGGGAGCTGGGCGAGCGTGCGGCCCACCTCGGTGAGCCGCGTCGCGCCATCGCTCGTCTCGAGCGCGCCCAGCTCGGCGAGCAGCTGCACGCCGTCGCGCACGGCCCGCGTGTCCGGCGGCTCGACGAAGGGGAACCGCGCCACGTCGTCGGGCGTGGAGACGACGCCCACCGAGATCATCTGCAGCAGCACGGAGGCGAGCGACGTGCGCAGGATCTCCGGCTCCGTGAACTCCGGCCGGCCGAGGAAGTCGTCCTCGGAGTAGAGCCGGATCGCGACGCCGTCCGCCACACGCCCGGACCGCCCGGAGCGCTGGTTCGCGGACGCCTGGCTGATCGGCTCGATCGGCAGCCGCTGCACCTTCGTCGCCTTGGAGTAGCGCGAGATGCGCGCCGTGCCCGGGTCGACGACGTAGTGGATGCCCGGCACCGTCAGGGACGTCTCCGCGACGTTCGTCGACAGCACGATCCGCCGTCCCGGGTGCGACTGGAAGACGCGGTGCTGCTCCGCCGCCGACAGCCGCGAGTACAGGGGCAGGATCTCGACGTGGTCGGGGCGCTTCGCGTCGCGCACCCGGTCCTTGAGGTGCCCCTCGAGCGCGTCCTCGGCGTCGTGGATCTCCCGCTCGCCGGACAGGAACACGAGGATGTCGCCGGGCCCCTCGCGCATCAGCTCGTCGCAGGCCTCGACGATGCCCGTGACCAGGTCCTTCTCCTCGCCCTTCTTCTTGGCGGGGGCGTCCGGGTCCGTGTCGGGGGAGAGCGGGCGCCAGCGGATCTCGACCGGGTAGGTGCGGCCCGTGACCTCGACGACGGGCGCGGCGTCGGGCAGGACGTCGACCACGGCCTCGGGCGCGCCGCCGATCTCGGCGAGGTGCGACGGCGAGAAGTGCGCCGCGAACCGCTCGGAGTCGATCGTCGCGGACGTGATGACCAGCTTGAGGTCCGGCCGCCGCGGCAGCAGCCGCGACAGGTAGCCGAGCAGGAAGTCGATGTTGAGCGACCGCTCGTGCGCCTCGTCGATGACGATCGTGTCGTAGGCGAGCAGGTCCGGGTCCCGCTGGATCTGCGCCAGCAGGATGCCGTCGGTCATGACCTTCACGAGCGTGTCGGACGACGACGTGTCCGTGAACCGCACCTGGTAGCCGACGACGCCGCCCAGCTCGGTGCCGAGCTCCTCCGCGACCCGCTCGGCGACGCTCCGCGCCGCGATCCGCCGCGGCTGCGTGTGCCCGATCTGGCCCTTCCGGCCGCGGCCCAGCTCCAGCAGGATCTTCGGCAGCTGCGTCGTCTTGCCGGAGCCCGTCTCGCCCGCGACGACGACGACCTGGTGGTCGCGGATCGCGGCGGCGATGTCGTCCCGGCGCGCCGAGACCGGCAGCTGCTCGGGATAGACGATGGGCGGCACCTCGACGGCGGCGCGCAGCGCGGCGGCCTTCTCCAGCGCCTCCCGGCTCACCCGCCGCGGGCCCTGGCGGCGCCCGCCCTGCCCGTTCGCCGAGGCGTTCCCGCGCCCCTGGCCGCGGCCGCGGCCCCGTCGACGGGGACGACGCGCACCGCCGTCGTCCGACGACGACTGCGGTGCGGGGCTGGGCTCGGTGCTCACGACGTCCCATTCTCTCAAGGACCGCAAGGTGATTCGTGCCGGTCGTGGACGCTGGACGCACGGATCGTGATCGTGGGGTCGAGCATCAGGCGGTGCGTCGGGCGCCGGTCGCCTTCCGTGAGCCGGGCGACCATGTTCTCCACCGAGAGCCGCCCGACGTCGTACGTCGGGGGCCGGACCGCGGTGAGCGGTGGGTCGCCCAGCTCGGCGACCTCGTCGTCGTACGCGACTATCGCCAGGTCGTGCGGAATCCGGACACCCTGGTCGTGGCAGTACTGCACGAAGCTCAGTGCGAACGGGTCGGAGTGCACCAGCACGGCCGTGGTCCCGGTGCGCCGGATCTCCTCGAGGGTCGACGCCAGCCGCTCCGAGCGGCCCGGGCGGTCGAACCCGTCGCTGTCGCCCACGACCTGCTCCTCGGGGTCCACGCCGAGAGCGCGCAGCGCGTCGCGCCACCCGCGTCCGACGGCCCGGGAGGTCGTGGTCCCCGCGATCGACAGCAGCCCGATGCGGCGATGCCCCTGGGCGTGCAGGTGCCACACCGCGGTCGCCGCGCCGGACGCGTGGTCGGACACGACCCACTCCAGGCTCTTGAACGGACTGATCTCCGGCGGCCGCCGGTCGGCGAGCAGCACCGGCGTCCCCAGCCGGTCGAGCCAGCCCAGGAGCTCGCCGCCCCCGGGCCCCTCGAGCGTGGGGGTCACGACCAGCCCGTCGACGCCCGGTGTCTCGGCGAGGCGCCTGCACTGGTGCCGGTCCTCCTCGGGGTCGTAAGCGGTGGTGCGGATGACGAGCCGGGCGCCCGCGCGGGCGGCGGCCGCCCGCGCGCCAGCCACCACGCGGGGGAAGTAGTAGTCGAGCTGCGGCACGACCAGGCCGATCGTCAGCCGGGACCCGCGGCGGCCGGTCCCTTCCGGAGAGGGGACCGGGGCGACTCCCGCGGACGGCTCCGGCAGCGCGGCGCCGCCGTGCACCCGGACGAGCAGCCCCTTCGCGGCCAGCGCGTTCACGTCCCGACGGACCGTCATCGCGGAGACACCGAGCTGGGCCGCGAGCGCGCCGATCGCCACCGTCCCGTGCGTGCGCAGCTCTCGCATGACGTGCTCGCGCCGCGCGGTGCCGAACGCGGGTCCGGGCGTGGGTGGCAACGGGGCCTCCTCGGTCGGAGGGAGTGGTTGTTCGAGTGTGTTCATTTTCCACGGATGACGCCGATGACGGCCGGTCGTCGTCGGAGACTCGTGCATGTCTGCGCCGATGAAGCCTACGAACAGGAGTCGAGATGGTCGTGCGAACGCACACCCAGGAGTCCGTGACCGCCGAGCTCGACCGGAGTGCGCTCGACTTCACGCCCTGGCGGTTCTGGGCCGATGCGGACGACGGGCAGCGCGACCACCAGCGGGCCCTGCAGGCGGCGCTGGAGCAGCAGCGGGGGTACGTGCTCGGCGAAGGGTGCTTCGTGTCGGAGCGGGCCTCGGTCACCAACGAGGTGCTCGAGCTGGGCGACCGCACGTACGTGGCCGCCGGCGCCTACGTCAGCGGCGCCCTGCGCGCGGGCCGCGACTGCAGCCTCAACCCCTACACGGTGGTGCGCGGCGACGTGCGCCTCGGCGACGCCGTCCGGATCGGCTCGCACACGTCCGTGCTCGGCTTCAACCACTCGATGGAGCCCGACACCGAGGTGCACCGCCAGCCTCTGCGCTCCGCCGGGATCACGATCGGCGACGACGTGTGGGTCGGCTCTCATGTCGTCGTGCTCGACGGCGTGAGCGTGGGGGACAAGGCGGTGCTGGCGGCGGGCGCGGTCGTCACCAAGGACGTGCCTGCGGGCGCCGTCGTGGGGGGCAACCCGGCACGGCTGATCCGCTGGCGGGTGCCTCCGGCGTCCGCCGCCCGCGAGGAGGGCGGGCTGGCGCAGGCGGTGCGGGACTTCGGCGACAGGGCGCGGGAGCAGGCGCGGGTGCTGCTGGACCGCTGCTGGGAGCCCGCGGTCGGCCTCTTCGTCGACTCGCCCGGGGCGCCGCCCACCGTCCGGGCTCAGTGCGACGCGGTGGAGGTCGCCGACCTGCTGCTCGGCGGACCCCCGCCGCAGCTGCCGGCCGAGGAGCAGGTCGCGCGGCTCCGGTCCTGGCAGGACGCGGCGACGGGGATGGTGGGGGAGCTGGGCACCGACCTTCGGCCAGCGACCCCGCTGCCGGGCCTGTTCGACCCCTCAGCCGGTTACCACGTGCTCTCCGTCGGCTACGCGCTGGACCTCCTGGGCAGCGAGTTCGCGCACCCCGTCGCCGTCGTGGCGGGCGCGTCCGCGGGCGACGTGGTCGACGGCCTGGAGCGGCAGGACTGGGGGACAGGCGCGTGGTCGGCGGGGCACTGGGTGGACATCCTCGGTACCGCGATGCACTGGAACGGCCGCGCGGGCACCCCCGAGGTCCCGGGGGCGCAGGAGGCCCTTCTCGGGTGGCTGCTGACCCGGGTGGACCCACGCACGGGGATGTGGGGCACGCCGGGCGGCGCGGACGGGCTGCTCCAGGTCGTCAACGGCTACTACCGGGCGTCACGGGGCACGTTCGCGCAGCTCGGGCTGCCTGTGCCGTACCCGGAGCGCGTCACGGACACGGTGCTGGAGCACGCTCGCGACCCCCGGTTCTTCCGGCCGGAGCGGCAGAACGCGTGCAACGTGCTCGACGTCGCGCACCCGCTGTGGCTCACCCGGGGCGCCGGCCATCGCGGCGACGAGGTCGCCGAGCTGGCGCGTGGGCTCCTCGGGCAGGCGCTGCGCCGCTGGACGACGGGCGAAGGGTTCGGCTTCCGGGCCGCCCACCCGACCACCGTCGGCAGTGCCGCGACGACGCCCGGCCTGCAGGGCACCGAGATGTGGTTGGCGATCGTGTGGCTGCTCGCCGACCTGGCAGGGCTCGCGGGCGAGCTCGGCTACCGGCCCCGCGGGGTGCACCGCCCTGAACCGAGCGGTCTCCCGGGGCGTCCGTGACGGACGGCGTCAGCGTCGCGGAGGGGCGGTGGTCGCGCGCGTGCGCAGCTGTGGGCTGAGGACGACCCGCTCGGCCGGGCGGTTCGGGTCGGCGAGTCGCTCGGCGACGACCCGGACGGCCGCGCGGCCGACGGTACGGCGAGGGGGGCGCACGGCGGTGATGGGCTGGGGGGCGATGGCCGCGACCTCGTCGTCGTAGGCGATCACGGACAGGTCGTCGGGGACGGAGATCCCCCGCTCGTCGCACCGCTCCAGCAGGGCGATCGACTCGGGGTCGGCGTGCACGAGCACGGCGGTCGACCGTGCCTCGAGGAGGGCGTCGAGGGCGCGGTCGATCGACTCCCGGCTCCCCGGTTCGTTGTACGTGACGAGGTCGAGGTCCGGCCCCGCCGGCAGGGCGAGATCGCGCACGCCCGCCTGCCAACCCTCCCGGAGCGCGAGCGTCGTCGGGCTCGTGCGCGAGGCCAGGGCGATACGCCGGTGCCCGAGGCTCGCCAGGTGCTCGACGGCGAGTCCGGCGCCGAGCGCGTGATCCGTGATGACCGACTCCAGGAGGGCGTGCTGCGTCGGACGGCGCGGGGTGCGTTCGAGCAGGACCACCGGGGTGCGGAGCCCCGCCAGCCAGGTGGAGAGCTCGCCCCCGTCCGGCTGGTCGATCGCCGGGGCCGTGAGCACGGCGTCCACGCCGATGTCCTCGACGAGCCGCTGGATCTGGCGCCGGTCCTCGTCGAGCCGGTAGCTGGAGACGCCCAGCACGAGGCGGATGCCGCGCTCCTCGGCAGCGGCACGCGCACCGCTGAGGACTCCGGGGTAGTAGTAGTCCATGGAGGGCACGACGATGCCGATCGTCGTGCCCTCCAGGCCGTGCCGTGCCGGCGCGGGAGCCGGTGCCGGGCGGGCGTCGGCGGCGAGCGACACGCCCCCGTGCACCCGCTGCACGAGGCCCTGGTCGGCGAGCTGGGAGACGTCGCGGCGCACGGTCACCGGCGTGACCCCGAGGCGGTCGGCGAGGGTGCTGAGCCGGGCGGAGCCCTCCCGGGCGAGGATCCCGAGGATCTGCTCGCGGCGCTCGCTGGCGAGGGCGGGTGCGGTCACGGTGCTTTCCTCCGGGTCGAGCGGGAGCCAGCCACGGCCAGCGTCTGATCGATTCTGATCGTACAGGAGCGAGACCATCTCTTGACAGGATCGAAACGCTCCGGTTCACTCGTCGATCGTGATCGCATGAGCGAATCACCGAGGCGATGCGATCGAAGTCGATCGGATTCTGACAAGCCGGGACGGGGTCGTCGCGGTCGAGGAGGTAGGCGTGGTCTCCCGCGAGCACGAGGTCGTGGTCCTCATGAGCCGGCGCACCTTCGGGCTGCAGTTCCACGCCCCCCAGGTGGAGCGCCTCCGCTCCCTCGCCCGCGTCGGCGACCCGATCCTGCTCGAGCACCTCGACAGCGCCGACGCACGGCAGCGCCTGGCGACCGCCGACGTCCTCCTCACCTCGTGGGGAGCTCCCGCACTGACCCATGAGCACCTGGACGCGGCACCCCGGCTGCGCGCCGTGCTCCACGCCGCGGGCAGCGTGCGCGACCTGATCCCTCCGCAGGCGTGGGACCGGGGCATCCGGGTGACCACGGCCGCCGAGGAGAACGCGCGGCCCGTGGCCGAGTTCGCCCTCGCGGCCATCATCATGGCGGGCAAGGGCGTGCCCGCGGTGGCCGCGCGCGGTGGGACCGCCCCGCACGGCTGGCGGCTTCACGACGACCTGTCCAACCGGGGCCGGACGATCGGGATCGTCGGCTTCTCACGCATCGGCCGGCGGGTGGCACGCCTCGTCCAGGAGGTGCTCGAGCCCGGGGCGGTGCTGGTCAGCGACCCGACCGTGAGCGCCCAGGAGGTGGCGGACGCCGGAGCCCGGCTGGTCGAGCTGCCCGAGCTCCTCGCGCGCGCCGACATGGTCAGCCTGCACGCCCCCGCCCTGCCGTCCACCCACCACATGATCGGCGCCGCGCAGCTCGCGCTCATGCGGGACGGCGCCACCCTGGTCAACACCGCCAGGGGCTCGCTCGTGGACACCACGGCCCTGGAGCGCGAGTGCGCCACGGGACGCCTCCAGGCGCTGCTCGACGTCACGGACCCGGAACCGCTGCCGCCGGGCTCGCCCCTCACCTCCTTGCCGAACGTCCTGATCACCCCCCACGTCGCCGGCTCGCTCGGCTCGGAGGTGCGGCGCATGAGCGATGCCGCGCTCGGCGAGCTCGAACGCTTCGTGCGCGGCGAGCCCGCACTCTCCCCCTTCCGTCGTGAGCACCTGGAGGTCAGCGCATGAGCACCGTGAGCACCGGGCTGACGGCGCGGGTCGAGACCCGCGCCGACCTCGCCGCCCTCGCCGACCGGATGCTGCGGGCAGCCCGCAACCACGGCTCGCCCGGCCACGCCCGGATCACCCTGCCCGGAGAGCCTGGCGGGTACGGCACGGACGTCGACGGCCTCGAGGGCTTCGCCCGCACGCTCCTCGTGGCGGGTTTCCGGCTCGCGGGCGCCCGCGGCGAGGACCCCGACGGTCTGGCTGAGTGGTACGCGGCCGGCTTCGACGCCGGGACGGACCCGGCGTCCCCCGAGCGCTGGGTCCGCCCAGCGGAGCACGGCCAGGCCAAGGTCGAGGCCGCGTCCCTGGCGCTCGTCCTGGACCTCACGCGCGAGCAGATCTGGGAGCGGCTGAGCGGCAGCGTGCAGGAACGCGTCGTCGACTACCTGTCCGAGGTCGTCGGCGACCAGACCTACCCGGCGAACAACTGGCTCTGGTTCCGGATCACGGTCGAGACGTTCCTGCGCTCCGTCGGCGGCCCGTGGTCCCTCGAGGACGTCGAGTCCGACCTGGCCCGTCACGACTCCTACTACCGCGGCGACGGCTGGTACGCCGACGGGGCGAGCCGCGCCTTCGACCACTACTCCGGCTGGGCCATGCAGCTCTATCCCGTGCTGTGGGCGAGGATGCGCGGCGCCGAGGACCTCGCCGCGCCGCGCCGAGCGACCGACGTCGAACGCCTCGACCGGTACGTCCAGGACGCCGTCCGTCTCGTCGGCGGTGACGGCGCGCCGCTGATCGAGGGCCGCAGCCTGATCTACCGGTTCGCGTCCGCGGCACCGCTCTGGGCCGCTGCGATCGCGCGAGTCCCCTCGACGTCGCCCGGCCTGCTCCGCCGTGCAGCGCTGCGCACGGTCGACCACTTCGTCTCGCGCGGCACCCCGGACGCCGAGGGCCTGCTCCCGATCGGCTGGCACCGGCCGTGGCGTCCGCTGGCGCAGTCCTACTCGGGCACCGGCTCGCCGTACTGGGCCGCGAAGGGCCTCCTTGGCCTGGTGCTGGACGCGGACGACCCGGTGTGGACCGCGCCCGACGCGTCGCTGCCCGTCGAGGAGGGCGACACGCTCACGGCGGTCGCGCCGGCCGGCTGGATCGTCTCCGGCACAGCCGGCGACGGCCTCGTGCGCGTCGTGAATCACGGCACGGACCACGGCGTCGAGGGGGAACCAGGGTCGGACTCACCGCTGTACGCCCGGTTCGGATACTCGACCGCCACGTTCCCGATGCTCGACCGGGAGTCGTGGTCCGCGCCGTGGGACCAGGCCGTCGTCCTGCTCGCTGACGACGGGCGGGCGACCCATCGGACCGGGATGCACGCCACGACCCCGCGGATCGACGGGTCCGGCCAGGACGCCGTCGGGGTGGTCGCCTCCCACGGCACCGTGCACCGGGTGGACGAGGACGAGAGCCTCGGCCTCGGCAAGGGTCACGCCCTCGGCGTCCCGGGCACGCCGCGGCCCGCGGGCCGCGTCCGGGTCGTCTCCCTGGTCCGCGGCGCGTGGGAGGTCCGCCTCGTGCGGGTGGAGGAGATCTCGCCGGGGGACACCGCCCCGAAGCTGCGGGTCGGCGGGTGGCCCGTGTCCGGCGACGACGCCGGGCAGGGGGACGCCGCTCCCGACCTGCTGCCCGGCGCCGTCGCCGCCACCGCCGCCGGGGTGACGTCCACGCTCGCCCCCGTCCTCGGAGCCTGGGAGCTCGGCGTCGAGACCCGGCAGGACGCGTCCCCGCTCGGACCCACCGCCGTCCCGTGGTCGGTGCAGCACGCCGAGCCCGGGGCGTGGGCCGGGGTCCTGCTCGGGCTGTCCTCCGCTCCCCTCGCGGGAGGGCGGGCCCGGGTGGACCTCGACGGCACCGTCGTCACCGTCACCTGGCCGGACGGCCGCTCCACCGGGCACGACCTGGCCCCCGAGATGTCGTCAGACGGTCATGAGCGCCGGCGCCCGTGACCGCACCACCGATCGAATTCGAAGGAGAATCGACATGAAGCGTCCCCTCACCGCGACCGCAGGGATCCTTGCCGCGGTCCTGGCACTCTCCGCGTGCGGCAGCGGCTCCGACGCCGCTACCGACGCGGACGGTGTCGTCGACCTCACCCTCGGGACCTGGGCCCTGAGCAACGCGCCCGAGTTCCAGCTGCTCGTGGACGAGTTCAACTCGTCGCACGACGACGTGAAGGTCTCGGTCCAGGAGTACGACACCGACAACTACGAGACGCAGATGACGGCGGACCTGTCGGCCGGGGCGGCGCCCGACCTTTACGCCCAGAAGACGGTGTCGGCCTTCGTCACCTACCAGGCGGGCGGGCAGCTCGTGGACGTCTCCGACGTGGCGGACGGTCTCGACGAGCACACCACCGGGCTCGGCTCGTGGCAGGTCGACGGCAAGACGTGGGCCATCCCGTTCCGGCAGGACTCGTGGTTCCTCTTCTACAACAAGGACCTGTTCGACGCCGCGGGCGTCGAGCAGCCCGACGGCACCTGGACCTGGGACGACTACGCCGACGCGGCACAGAAGCTGAGCGATGCCGGTGACGCGGAGGGGGCCTACCAGCACGTCTGGCAGTCCGCCCTCCAGGGGTTCGCCAACACCCAGACGCCGGGCGCCGACCTGCTCTCGGGCGACTACGACTACCTGAAGCCGTACTACGAGCGGGCCCTGGCGATGCAGGACGCGGGCGCGCAGGTCGACTACGGCACCGCGACCACGAACAGCCTCACCTACCAGGCCCAGTTCGGGAAGCAGAAGGCAGCCATGATGCCGATGGGCAGCTGGTACGTCGCGATGCTGCTCGCGCAGCAGGCCAGCGGCGAGGCGGACGACTTCTCGTGGGGGCTCGCGCCCGTGCCGCAGTACGACGAGAGCACGCTCGACGACCCCGTGACGTTCGGTGACCCCACCTCCGTAGGGATCAACGCCGCCATCGACGACGGCAAGGTGGACGCCGCCAAGGAGTTCCTCACGTTCATCGCCGGCGAGGACGCCGCCGTCGCCCTCGCCGCGACCGGCATCACGCCCGCCTACCAGTCGGACGCCGTCACCGACGCGTACTTCAGCGCGAAGGGAGCGCCCCAGGACAAGCTCTCCCGCCAGACCTTCCAGGTGCACGACACCCGGCCGGAGAACCCCGTGGACCCGAAGATCGCGGCGGTGCAGACCATCCTCGGCGACCTCCACTCGGCCGTGATGTCCGAGAGCACCTCCGTCGACGACGCCATCGCCGAGGCCGAGAAGCGCGCGGCCGACGAGGCCGGCATCACCGGCTGACCGGCTGCCGCCCGGGCCGGCCCGTCCGGCCC
>NZ_JBHUWC010000054.1:0-21549 GCF_042670225.1 Isoptericola sp. NPDC057191
GACTCCCCTCGGACCGACGCGACCGGCCCGATCCACGCCGCCGTCCGGGTCGCGCAGCGGGTGGTCGCCGTCGAACGCCTCGGTGCCGACTGGCAGGCGACGACGGCGGCGGGCGAGACGGTGCGCGCCCCCCGGCTCGTCGTGACGACGCCGCGGGTCGCCCCGCTGCTCGGCCCGTGGGTCGAGCCCCTCGGCGGCGGGCAGGGCGGCGGGCCGGGCGGCGCGGGCGTGGCCGTGCCCGTCCCCGAGGACGGCGCCGACATCTGGCTCGCCACCCTGCTGCTCGACGCCCCCGAGCTCGATGCCGCGCCGCGCGGCTCCGGGCTCCTCGTCGCGCCCGACGACGAGGGCGCCGCGTCCGGCGTCCGCGCGAAGGCGCTCACGCACGCCACGGCGAAGTGGCCCTGGCTGGCCGACCGGGTGCGCGCCGCGGCCGGGCCGGGCGTGCACGTGGTGCGGCTGTCCTACGGCCGGATCGGCGCCGAGACGGAGCCGCCCACCGCCGAGGAGGCCGCGCGGGACGCGTCCGCGCTGCTCGGCGTCGACCTCACGGACCGGGTGCGCGACCACCTGCTGCAGCGCTGGGACGGCTCCCTGCCACCGCCCACGCCCGCCTACCGTGCCGACGTCGCGGCCTTCACCGCCGCCGTCGGCCACACGCCCGGGCTCGCCGTCACCGGGGGCTGGGTGGCGGGGACCGGGCTCGCGGCGATCGTGGCGCACGCGCAGGCCGCCGTCGCCGCCCTCTGACCCGCGACCTGTCAGAACCAGGGCAGGCCATGCCCGCACCTGGTTCTGACAAGATCTGCCGGCTCCGAGCTGTCAGAACCAGGTACGGCCCTACCCCCGCGTGGCTCTGACAGCTCGGTCGAGGATGGCGGGGTGGTGACGCATCGTCATGACCTCGCGTCAGGTCGCCGCACGCACGGTGTGAGATCGGCCTCCCGCCACGCCCGGGGTTGTCCACAGGCGCCGGGGCTGCGCGACACTGGACCGGTGAGCACCCCCGAGCCCGCCCCCGCCCCGCTGCGCCTCGGCACCCGCGGCAGCGCCCTCGCCACGACGCAGTCCGGCATGGTCGCGCGCCGGCTGGAGGAGCTGCTCGGCCGGCCGGTCGAGCTGGTGCGCATCCGCACCGAGGGCGACGTGAAGACCGGCTCTCTCGCCTCGCTGGGCGGCACCGGCGTCTTCGTCACGGCCCTGCGGGAGGCGCTGCTCGACGGACGCTGCGACGTCGCGGTGCACTCGCTCAAGGACCTGCCCACGACGCAGCCGGCTGCGCTGACCGTCGTGACGCCCGAGCGGGAGGACGCGCGCGACGCCCTGTGCGCCCGCGACGGGCTGACCCTCGACACCCTGCCGCGCGGGGCGCGCGTGGGCACGGGCTCGCCGCGCCGGGCGGCGCAGGTGCAGGCCGCCCGCCCCGACGTCGAGCTCGTGGACATCCGGGGCAACGTCGAGACGCGGCTGGCGCGCGCCCTCGGCCCGGACGCCGACCTCGACGCGGTCGTCCTCGCGTTCGCCGGCCTCTCCCGGCTCGGCCGTACCGAGGTCGTGACCCAGCTGCTCGACCCGGCGGTGGTCGCGCCCGCTCCCGGGCAGGGCGCGCTCGCCGTCGAGGCGCGCACCGTCGACCTCGCGGGCGGCTCCGCCCTGGGCGAGGCGTTCGCCGCGCTCGACCACCGCGCCACGCGCCTCGCCGTGCTCGCCGAGCGCGCCGTGCTCGCGCGCCTGGAGGCCGGCTGCGCGGCGCCCATCGGTGCGCACGCCCGGGTCGAGGCGGGCGAGCTGCAGCTCACCGCCGTGGTCGCGCGCGTCGACGGCACCGAGCAGCTCACCCACAGCGCGACGACGGCGCTCGTCGAGGTCACCGCGGGCGCCGAGCAGGACGACGCCGCGACGGCGCTCGGGGTGCGCGTGGCCGAGGCCCTGCTCGCCGACGGCGCCGCGCGGCTCGCGCCGCTGGTCGGGGGGGCCGGCCCGGCACCCGAGGACGCCGCCGCGCGCGCCGACGTCGCGCCGCTGCACACCCCGACCGGCACGGACGACCCGGAGGGCGCGTGACCCGCGAGGGCTCGACGCCACCCGCCGCCGTGCTCGTGGCCCGGGCGCCGGGCCGCGCGGCCGGGCTCGTGACGCGCCTGCGCGCGGCCGGGCACGACGTCGTCGTCGCGCCCGTGATCGAGCGCGCACCCGTGGACGACGTCGCGCCCCTCGACGACGCGGTCCGCGCCCTGGCCCGCGGTGCGTACGCGTGGACGGTCGTGACCAGCGTGAACGCGGTGGACGCGCTCGCCGCCGCCGCAGCGCGCACCGGCACCGACCTTGCCGCGGCCCCCGCGCGCTGGGCCGCCGTCGGGCCCGCCACGACCCGCGCCCTGGCCGCCGCCGGCGTCCCGACCGCCCTCGTGCCCGACGACGACCCCACTGCCGCGGGCCTCGTCGCCATGTTTCCCCCGCCGGACGACGGCGCCCCGGACGCGTCGCGCGTCCTCCTCCCGCTCGGCGACCTGGCGCGCCCGACCCTGGAGCACGGCCTGGCCGGGCTGGGCTGGGCGCCGCACGTCGTGACGGCCTACCGGACGGTGCACCACCCGCTCCCCGACGACGTCGTGGCGCGCGCCCGGGCCGGCGGGTTCGACCTGGTCGTCGTCGCGTCCGGCTCCGTCGCGCGCGAGATCGCCGCGCAGACGGGCACGGGCACGCCGGTCGTCGCCATCGGGACGCCGTCCGCGGACGCCGCGCGCGACGCCGGGCTGCGCGTGGCGGCCGTCGCCGCGCACCCGACGGACGCGGCCCTCGCCGACGCCGTCGCCGCCGCGCTGTCCGCCGCGGCCGTCCCCACCACCTCCACCGCCCTCGCCGCCGACCCGACGACGACCGCACCCACCTCCACGAAGGAGCACCCGTGAGCACCTCGGGCATCGTCTACCGCCCGCGCCGCCTGCGCACCACCCCGCGCATGCGTCGGCTGGCCGCCGAGACCCGCCTGCACCCGGCAGACCTGGTGCTGCCGCTGTTCGTCAAGGAGGGCTTGGACGAGCCGGCGCCGATCACCTCGATGCCGGGCCAGGTGCAGCACACCGAGACCTCGCTGCGCGACGCCGTGGCCGACGCGGCCCGGGCGGGCCTGGGCGGCGTCATGCTGTTCGGCATCCCCGCCGAGCGGGACGCGACCGGCACCGCCGGCGACGACCCGGACGGGATCCTGCAGCGCGGCATCCGCGTCGCCCGCGAGGTCGTCGCGAAGGTCGAGGCGGAGACCGGGCGGCCTGGCCCGGTCATCATGGCCGACACGTGCCTGGACGAGTTCACCGACCACGGCCACTGCGGCGTCCTCACGCCCGACGGCGCGGTCGACAACGACGCGACGCTCGAGCGGTACGCGGCCATGGCCGTCGCGCAGGCCCGCGCGGGCGCGGAGGTCGTGGCGCCGTCCGGGATGATGGACGGCCAGGTCGCCGTCATCCGCGACGCGCTCGACGACGCCGGGTTCACCGACGTGTCCGTGCTCGCCTACAGCGCCAAGTACGCCAGCGCGTTCTACGGCCCGTTCCGCGACGCCGTCGACAGCGCGCTGCAGGGCGACCGCCGCACGTACCAGATGGACGCCGCCAACTCGCGCGAAGGGCTGCGCGAGGCCGACCTCGACCTCGCCGAGGGTGCGGACATGGTCATGGTGAAGCCGGCCGGGACGTCGCTCGACGTGCTGCGCGGCGTCGCCGACCGCTCCGACGTCCCCGTGGCGGCGTACCAGGTCTCCGGCGAGTACGCCATGATCGAGGCGGCCGCCGCGCACGGCTGGATCGACCGGAAGGGCGCCGTCCTCGAGTCCCTCCTCGCGATCAAGCGGGCCGGGGCCGACGTCATCCTCACCTACTGGGCCGTCGACGTCGCCGACTGGCTGCGCTGAGCGCACCGACCGGCCGCCCGACCGACCACCACCGCCCCGAGAGCTTCCCGGAAGGACCACGATGACGGACAACCACGCCGCGTTCCTGCGCGCCCAGGCCGCGATCCCCGGGGGCGTGAACTCCCCCGTGCGCGCGTACGGCTCGGTCGGCGGCGACCCGCGGTTCCTCGCGAGCGCCCGTGGCCCGTACGTCACGGACGTCGCGGGGCGCGAGTACGTGGACCTCGTGTGCTCCTGGGGCCCGGCGCTGCTCGGGCACGCCCACCCCGAGGTGGTCGCGGCGGTGCAGGAGGCGGCCGCGCGCGGTCTGTCGTTCGGCGCGCCGACGGTGGCGGAGGTGGAGCTCGCGGAGGAGATCCGCCGCCGGGTGCCCGTCGCGGAGCGCGTGCGCCTCGTGTCCACGGGCACCGAGGCCACGATGACGGCGATCCGCCTCGCGCGCGGCGTGACCGGGCGGCCGCTCGTCGTGAAGTTCGCCGGCTGCTACCACGGCCACGTCGACGCGCTGCTGGCGGAGGCCGGGTCGGGTGTCGCGACGCTCGCCATGCCGGGCACGGCGGGGGTCACGGAGGCCTCGGCCGCCGAGACGCTCGTGCTGCCGTACAACGACCTGGCCGCCGTCGAGGCGGCGTTCGCGCAGCACGGGTCGCGCATCGCCGCCGTGATCACGGAGGCCAGCCCCGCGAACATGGGCGTGGTGCCGCCCGCCGAGGGCTTCAACGAGGGCCTGCGCCGCATCACGCGCGAGCACGGTGCGCTGTTCGTCATGGACGAGGTGCTCACCGGCTTCCGCGTCGGCCCGTCGGGGTGGTGGGGCCTGGAGAACGCGGCGATCCGCGCCGGAGGCGGCGAGGGGTACGCGCCGGACCTCCTGACGTTCGGCAAGGTCGTGGGCGGCGGGATGCCCGTGGCCGGGCTGGGCGGGCCCGCGGCGATCATGGACCAGCTCGCGCCGACCGGCCCCGTCTACCAGGCGGGCACGCTGTCCGGGAACCCGGTGGCCGTGGCGGCGGGCCTCGCGACCCTGCGCCTGGCCGACGAGGCCGTGTACGCGCGGGTGGACGCCGTGGCCGACACGCTGGCCACCGCGCTCGGCGACGCCCTGTCGGCCGAGGGCGTGGACCACCGCGTGCAGCGCGCCGGCTCGCTGTTCTCCGTGTTCTTCGGCCCCTTCGCGGCCGAGCACGGCGTGCGCGACTACGCGCAGGCCCAGGCGCAGGAGGCGTTCCGCTACCGCGCGCTGTTCCACGCGCTCCTCGACGCGGGCGTCAACCTGCCGCCGTCGGTCTTCGAGGCGTGGTTCGTCTCCGCCGCGCACGACGACGACGCCGTGCACCGCATCCTCGACGCCCTGCCCGCCGGGGCGCGGGCGGCCGCGGCGGCCGTCTGACCCTCCGCCCGGGTCTCGTTCGGCAGGTTGGTCGACGCTCGGCACCTGCAGCTGCCGAGCACGGCCGGACCTGCCGGACGACGCCCCGGTGACCTGCCGCGATGCCGCGATGTATGCGCAGTCACTATCGTGGGACCGCTCGCACGGCCGTGCGGGTGAGGGATGCGGTCAAGGAGTTCCGGTGGCGAAGGCCCCCACGGTGTACGACGTCGCGCAGCGCGCGGGGGTGTCGATCGCGACGGTGTCGCGGGTGCTGCGACGGCCCGACGACGTCCGCGAGAGCACCCGCACGGTGGTGCACGAGGCGATCCACGAGCTCGGCTACGTGCCGTCCGGCGCGGCGCGCGGGCTGGCGGCCCGCTCGACGGGCGTGCTGGGCCTGTGCTTCCCCGACGTGGACGGCATCGACGACCTCGCCGACCTGCCCGACCCGGTGCGTGTGGGCGAGGCGGTCGAGGTGGTGCGCGACGTCGGCGGCCGGGCCACGGCGCGATGGAGCAACCTGTACCTCGGCGAGGTGATGCGCGGGGCCGAGCTGGAGGCGTGGCGCACGGGGCATGCCGTGATGATCGGCGTGGCGCGCGGGCTGCGGCGGGCCGAGGCGGTCAACGAGCTCGCGGGACGGGTCGACGGGCTCGCGGTGCTGGCGAAGTCGGTGCCGGACGACCTCCTGGCGCACATCGCCCGGCGCGTGCCGGTGGTCGTCATGGCCGGCCCGCCGCAGGACGACGCCTACGACCACATCTCGGTGGACAACCGCGCCGGCACGCGGGCGCTCGTGGACCACCTGGTCGCCGAGCACGGCATCCGCGACCTCGCCTTCGTGGGCGGCCCCTTCGACTCCCCGGACGCCCACGAACGCTTCCAGGGCTTCCGCGACGCGCTCACCGCGGCCGGGCTGGAGGCGCCCGACGAGCCGGCGGCACGCAGCGACTTCACGCGCGACGGCGCGCGCACGCTGGCGCGGCGGATGCTCCAGAGCCACGTCACCGGGCGGGGCCGGTCGGGCGGCGAGACGGGCAGCGCGCTCCCCCGGGCGCTGGTGTGCTCGAACGACCAGACGGCGCTCGGCTTCCTCGACGTGCTCACCGAGGCCGGCGTCGACGTGCCGGGCGACGTGGTCCTCACCGGGTTCGACGGCATCGACGCGACCCAGGCGTCGATGCCCCGGCTCACCACCGTGAGCCAGCCGATGGTCGAGCTGGGGCGGGCCGCGGTGGAGCTGCTGCGTTCCCGGCTCGCCGACCCCGGCTCGCCCGCCGCGACCGTGAACCTGCCCGTGCGGGTGCTGCTGCGCGAGAGCTGCGGCTGCCGCTGAGGCGGTCCGGGCGCCTGGCCTCGGACTTTGCCGCACGGTTTGGCAGCCGCAAATGTATGCGCATACACTCCCCAGGACGGCGCACGCTGACCGGGTGTGCGCGGGCCCTCGCAGGAGAGGCCTCGATGAAGAGGAGTGGATGTCCATGACGCGCACAGCGCGCTCGGGGCGGCGCCTGGCCGCCGTTGCGGCCACCGTCGCGGTGCTGGCCACGGCGGCCTGCTCGGCACCGGTGCAGACCAAGGGGGACGACGGCGCCACCGGCGGCGCGACGTCGATGCTCATCGCGGCGGACAACGGGTCCCCCACGTTCGACCGGAACTTCAACCCGTACTCGTCCGGCAAGCGCAACACGACGACCTACCTGTACGAGCCGCTGATCATCATCAACGAGATGAGCGGCGTCGAGACCCCCTGGCTCGCCACCGGCTACGAGCAGCCGGACGCCAAGACGGTCGTCTTCACGATGCGCGACGGCGTCACCTGGTCGGACGGCGAGCCGCTCACCGCCGAGGACGTGAAGTTCTCCTTCGACCTCGTCAAGAAGCACCCCGAGATGGACCTCAAGGGCGTGTGGTCGCACCTGAAGTCCGTCGAGGTCGACGGCACCAAGGTCGTCGCGCACCTGCAGACCGAGGACGTCCCCGCCGCGAAGATCATCGCGCAGCAGCTCATCGTGCCCGAGCACGTCTGGAAGGACGTCAAGGACCCCGTCACCTGGACCAACGAGGAGCCCGTCGGGTCCGGCCCGTACGTCCTCGGCCAGTTCACGCCGAACCAGTACACGCTCAAGAAGAACGAGAAGTACTGGCAGGCCGACAAGGTCGCGGTCGACGAGCTCGTCCAGCCCGCCGCGAACTCCGAGCTCGACATCGTCAACAACGGCTACGACTGGGCGTACGCGTTCATGAGCGACGTCGAGGACACCTGGGTCAAGGCCGACCCCGACCACAACACCTACTGGTTCCCGGCCGGCGCGGCGATCTCGCTGATCCCGAACATGACGAAGGCGCCGTACGACGACGTCAACTTCCGCACGGGTGTCGCCTACGCCCTGGACAAGCAGGTCATCGCCGACAAGGCCGAGCAGGGCTACGTCGACCGGGCCAGCCAGACCGGCCTCATGCTGCCCAACCAGGAGTCGGTGCTCGACACCTCGATCCCGAACCAGGGCTACATCGACCAGGACGAGGCGAAGGCGCTCGAGTACTTCGAGAAGGCCGGCTACACCCAGCAGGGCGGCAAGCTCGTCGACGCCGCGGGCAAGCCGCTGAAGATCACCATCACCACCCCCAACGGCTGGTCCGACTGGCTGCAGGGCGTGGAGCAGGTCAAGGGCCAGCTCACGAAGATCGGCATCGACGTCACCGTCGTCCAGCCGCAGGCCGCGGCCTACCAGAAGGAGCTCCGCTCGGGCGACTTCGACATGATCATGGGCACCGTCGGCGGCACCGGTCAGCCGTACCAGGACTACAACGGCCTCATGGGCTCGGAGTTCCGTCTGCCCGTCGGGGAGACGGCCGCCGGCAACTTCGGCCGGTTCGAGTCGAAGGAGGCCGACGCGCTCCTCGCCGAGCTGAAGGTCACCACCGACGAGGCGAAGCAGACCGAGATCACGCACCAGCTCCAGCAGATCACGTACGAGCAGCTGCCGATGATCGCGCTCTTCTACGGCGGCTCGTGGGGCCTGTTCTCGACCAAGCACTTCACCGGCTGGCCCAGCGCGGACGACCCCTACGCCTCCCCGAAGACGTGGGACTCCACCCCGCTGCTGATCCTCACGCACCTCAAGCCCGCCCAGGGCTGACCCTCCGGCTCTCGTTCGGCACCTGCGCGCCCCCTCGGCATCTGCAGGGACCTCACCAGCGCGCAGGTGCCGGACGAGACCCGCGACCGACAGACCCACCGACCACCGACCACCGACCCGGAGGCACCGTTGCGCTACGCGCTCCGCAAGCTCGGCCTGCTGGTCCTCACGCTGTGGGCGGCGGTGACGCTGAACTTCGTCATCCCGCGCCTCATGCCCGGCTCGCCCGCAGACGCGGCCATCGCCAAGCTCGCCCAGAACGGCCCCGTGACGCCGTCGGTGCAGGCCGCGATCGAGGCCCAGCTGGGCGTCCCCGGCGGCAGCATCTGGGACCAGTACGTCACGTACCTGAACAACGTCATCCACCTCGACTTCGGGGTGTCGTACACCTTCTTCCCGCAGCAGGTCTCCGAGCTCGTCGCCGGCGCCCTGCCCTGGACGCTGATCATGGTCGGCGCGGTCACGATCATCGCCTTCGTGCTCGGCACCCTCATCGGCATCGGCGCCGCGTGGAAGCGCGGCACGTGGATGGACTCGCTGCCCACCGTCACCGGCAGCTTCCTCTCCGCGTTCCCGTACTTCTGGACCGCGCTGCTCATCGTCTTCTTCCTCGGCTACGTGCTCGGCTGGTTCCCGACGTCGGGCGCCTACTCCGCCACCGCCGTGCCGAACCTGTCGTGGCAGTTCCTCGGGGACGTGCTGTACCACGCGGCCCTGCCCGCCGTCACGATCCTCATCACGTCGCTCGGCGGCTGGATCCTCGGCATGCGCAACACCATGATCAACACGCTCGGGGACGACTACGTGACGTTCGCCGAGGCCAACGGCCTGCGCGGCCGCACGGTCGCGATCCGCTACGCCGCCCGCAACGCGATCCTGCCGAACCTCACCGGCTTCGGCATGGCGCTCGGCGGCGTCGTCGGCGGCTCCCTGCTCGTCGAGCAGGTCTTCGCGTACCCCGGCGTCGGCTACCTGCTGTTCAACGCCGTCACCAACCAGGACTTCCCGCTGATGCAGGCGCTCTTCCTCATGATCACCGTGAGCGTGCTGCTCGCGAACTTCCTGGTGGAGATCCTCTACGGCGTCCTCGACCCCCGAACGAGGCGGTGACCCCGATGGCTGCTGACCCGACCACCACCCAGCCCGCCACGACGCCGGACCCGGAGGGCCCCGCCCCCGAGGCCGTCCAAGGCCCCGCCCGGCCGGCCCGCACCCGCCTCGGCCGCACCGGCCAGGTGCTGGCCCGCGCGTTCGCGACCGTCTGGGCCAACCCGAAGGCCCGCGTGGGGCTCGTCATCCTGGGGCTCTTCGTCCTCATGGCGGTCTTCGCGCCCCTCCTGGCCCCCTACTCCCCCCACGACGACTCCTTCGGCCGCAACGAGCCCGGCAGCGCCGCCCACTGGCTGGGCACCACCGGCGCCGGCGAGGACGTGCTGTCCCAGGTGATCTACGGCGCCCGCGTCTCGCTGCTCGTCGGCTTCGTCGCCGGCGGCCTGTCGACGCTCGTCGCCGTCGTCATCGGGCTGTCGTGGGGCTACCTGCGCGGCTGGGGCAACGACGTCGTCAACTTCCTCGTCAACCTGTTCCTCGTCATGCCGGGCCTGCCGCTGATGATCATCATCGCGGCGTACCTGCAGAACGGCGGGCTGCCGATGATCATCCTGGTCGTCGTCATCACCGGGTGGGCGTGGGGCGCCCGCGTGCTGCGCTCGCAGACGCAGTCCCTGCGCTCGCGGGACTTCGTGACGGCGGCGATCTTCTCCGGCGAGAGCTCCGCGCGCGTCATCTTCCGCGAGATCCTGCCGAACATGACCTCGATGATCGCGGGTTCGTTCTTCGGCGCCGCGACCTCGGCCGTGCTGGCCGAGTCAGGCCTGTCGTTCCTCGGCCTGGGCGACATGTCCACCGTGTCCTGGGGCTCGATGATCTTCTGGGCGCAGAACTCGATGGCGATCCTCACCGGCCAGTGGATCCTGCTGTTCGCCCCCGGCCTGTGCATCGCGCTGCTGGCGACCTCCATGACCCTCGTGAACTTCGGCGTCGACGGGTTGAGCAACCCGCGCCTGCGGGAAGGGACCGGCCGATGAGCCTCCTCGAGATCCAGGACCTGTCCGTCGTCTACGAGCCGCGCGGCGCCGTCCCGACGCACGCGGTGAAGCACGCGAGCCTCTCCCTGGAGCAGGGCGAGTTCGTGGGCCTGGTCGGCGAGTCCGGCTCCGGCAAGTCGACGCTCGGCTTCGCCGTCACCCGCCTCGCCAAGCCCCCGGCGCGCATCTCCGGCGGCCGCATCGTGTTCGACGGCACCGACATCGCGCACCTGGACGCCGAGGAGCTGCGCGTGCAGCGCCGCGGCGGGTTCGCCATGGTGCTCCAGTCGGGCATGAACGCCCTCAACCCGGTACGCACCATCGCGCACCACTTCGGCGACATCTTCGCCGCGCACGGCCACGTGCCGAAGGGCAGGCGCCGCCAGCGCGCCGTCGAGCTGCTCGACAAGGTGCAGCTGCCGTCCACGGTGCTCGACCGCTACCCCGGGGAGCTGTCCGGCGGCATGCGGCAGCGCGTGTCCATCGCGCTGGCACTGTCGCTCGAGCCGCGCCTCATGGTGTTCGACGAGCCGACCACGGCCCTCGACGTGCTGGTGCAGCACGCCGTCATGGACACCATCCGGGAGCTGCAGGCCGCGGAGGGCTTCACGGCCGTGCTCATCTCCCACGACCTGGGCGTGGTGCTGGAGTCCGCCGAGCGCGTCGTCGTCATGCACGACGGCGAGATCGTCGAGGACGGCGCGTCGCGGCAGATCTTCGCCGCCCCCGCGCACCCGTACACGCAGATGCTGCTCAGCCACTATGCGGACCCGCGCGCCGAGGTCGTGGAGCTGCCCGGCTTCGAGCGCAGGGCCGGCGGGGCCGCGGGCGCCGAATCGGCCCGCCCCGAGCGCGCGGCCGCGCACGACGCGATCGTCGTCGACCACGTGTCGAAGGTGTACCCGCCGCCGCGCCGCGGCGAGCAGGCCGTCACCGCCGTCGACGACGTGTCGTTCCGGCTGGAGCCGGGCGCCGCGATGGCGCTGGTCGGCCAGTCGGGCTCGGGCAAGTCGACCATCGCCAAGATGGTCACGGGAGTGGAGCGCCCGACGTCGGGCACGGTGACGTTCGGCGACCTGCGGGTCGACCGGCTGCGGCGCCGTCGCCTGAAGACGCTGCACGCGGACGTCCAGATGGTCTTCCAGGACCCCTACTCGGCGCTCAACCCGCTGCACACCGTGGAGTACACGCTCACCCGGCCGGTAGAGAACTTCACCGGCCTCCGCGGCGAGGCGGCGCGCGACCGCGTGCTGCAGCTGCTGGAGACCGTGGGCCTCACGCCCGTCGAGCAGTACGCGGCCAAGCTGCCGCACCAGCTGTCGGGCGGGCAGCGCCAGCGCGTCGTCATCGCGCGCGCCCTGGCGTCGGACCCGCAGGTGCTCATCGCCGACGAGCCCGTCTCGATGCTCGACGTGTCGCTGCGCGCCGGCGTGCTCAGCCTGCTGGAGGACCTGCGTGCGGACCTCGGCGTCTCGCTGCTCTACATCACGCACGACCTGCTGTCGGCGCGCGTCGTGACCGACCAGATCATGGTGCTGCACCACGGCAAGGTCGTGGAGTCCGGCGACACCACCCAGGTGCTGCGGTTCCCCGAGGACGCGTACACCACCCAGCTCCTGGACGCCGTCCCCCAGCCCGCGCGCCGGTTCGCGGGCGGTGCGGCGTCGTGACGGCGTCGCCGGTGTCCCCCGTCCCCGCGGTGCGCGCGGGCGCACCCTTCTCGGTGCTGCCGCTGCCCGACGGCGTCGAGCCGCTGGTGCTCGACGTGCCGGTGGGCCCGCTCACCGCGCTGCGGTCGGTCGTGCCCGACGGCGTGGCGCGCCGCGCGGTCGCCCTGCTCGTGCCCGGCTTCACCGGGTCGCGAGAGGACCACCGGCTGCTCCTGCCGCTGCTGGCGGCGCGCGGCGTCGAGGCCTGGACGTACTCGCAGCGCGGTCAGGCCGACTCGGCCGCGCCGCGCGGCGTGGGCGCCTACCGCCGCGACGACTTCACGGGTGACCTGCTCGACGTCGCCGCCCTCGTGAGCGCGGCCGCCGGCATCCCGTCCGGCGCCCTGCACCTGCTCGGGCACAGCTTCGGCGGCACCGTCGTGGCGGCCACGGTCGCCCGGGACGCCGCTCCGTTCGCGAGCCTCACGATGCTCTGCTCCGGCCCGCACGGCTGGCCCGGGCGCAAGGACGCCGAGCGCGACCGGCTGCTCGCCGCCGCCGGGCTGGTCGACCTGTGGACGCTGGACAACCCCGCGCTCGCGCGGTGGATCGCCGAGGACCCGGCCGCGCTGGCGAGCCTCGACGCCGACACCCGCTTCCTGCGGGATCGCTCGGTCGCCACCAGCACCGACAACCTGCTGGGCGCGATCGACGTCCTCGCCGACGTCCGCGACGTCACGCCCGACCTCGCCGCCGCCGGACTGCCCGTGCTGGTCGCGCACGGGGTGGACGACGCCGCGTGGCCGCAGCCCTGGCAGCGCGCCATGGCCGAGCGGCTCGGCGCGCGCTACGCCGTCGTCGACGGCGCGGGGCACCTGCCCAACGTCGAGAACCCTGCCGCGACCGCCGACCTGCTCGCGGACTTCTGGACCACGACGCGCGCGCGCTGACCCGCCGCTCGCCACCCCCACGAGCACCGCACCACCGACGTACCGCACCACCGACGTAAGGACCACCCGTGCTGCACTTCCCCGAGGGCTTCCGCTGGGGCGCCGCCACCGCGGCCCACCAGATCGAGGGCAACAACGTCAACAGCGACTGGTGGGTGCGCGAGCACGCCGCCGGGACCTCGATCGTCGAGCCCAGCGGCGACGCCGCCGACAGCTACCACCGCTACCGCGAGGACATGCGGCTCCTGCGCGACGCCGGCCTCGACACCTACCGCTTCTCCGTCGAGTGGGCGCGCATCGAGCCCGAGGAGGGCTTCGTGTCGCGCGCCGAGATCGCGCACTACCGCCGCATGGTCGAGACGTGCCTCGAGCTCGGGATCACCCCGATGGTCACGCTGATGCACTTCACGGTGCCGCGCTGGTTCTACGACGAGGGCATGTGGCGCTCGCCGAAGGCGGCCGACCGCTTCGCCCGCTTCACCGAGCTCGCGCTGCCGATCCTCGGCACCGACGTCGACTACGTCTGCACCATCAACGAGCCCAACATCGCCGCGATGATCGCCGGCGGCGAGGACCCGGCCAACCTCGTGGCCTACGGCCTGCCCGACCCCGACCTGCAGGTCGCCGACACCCTGCTCGAGTGCCACACCCGATCCCGTGAGATCCTCGCCGGCGTCGGCGGGATCAGGTCCGGCTGGACCGTCGCCACCCAGGACTTCCAGCCCGAGCCCGGCTGCGAGGACGTGGCCCACGCGTACGGGTACCCGCGCGACGACTGGTACCTCGAGGCTGCCCGCGGCGACGACTGGGTGGGCGTCCAGGCCTACACGCGCACGATCATCGGCCCCGACGGCCCCCGCCAGGTGCCCGAGGGCGTCGAGACCACCCTCACCGGCTGGGAGTTCTACCCCCTCGCGCTCGAGCACGGGGTGCGCGCCGCGTGGGAGAAGACGCAGGGCGTGCCCGTCTTCGTCACCGAGAACGGGATGGCCACGCAGGACGACGCCCGCCGCATCGACTACACCGAGGGCGCGCTGGCCGGCCTGCACGCGGCGATCCAGGACGGCGTCGACGTCCGCGGCTACCTGCACTGGAGCCTCCTGGACAACTACGAGTGGGCCTCCGGCTTCCGGCCGACGTTCGGGCTCGTCGAGTTCGACCGCGAGACCTTCGAGCGCCGTCCGAAGCCCTCCCTGGGCTGGCTGGGCTCCGTCGCGCAGGCGAACGGCCTCTCCGTCCGCTGACGACCCCCGCCGAGGTAGTGCGGACCCCCGTGAAGTAGTTCAGGTCCCCGCGAGGTAGTCCAAGGCTCCGCGGGGTAGTTCAGGTCCCCGTGAGGTAGTTCAGGTCCCCGCGAGGTAGTGGCCTGGTCCACTACCTCGCGGAGGTTCGCACTACCTCGGCGCGGTCCGCACTACCTCGGCACGGTTCGCACTACCTCGGCGCGGTCCGGACTACCTCGGCACATCCCTTGCCCGACGCCAGACGCCCCCCGACCGAAGACCCGGAGCCATGACCGACCTGCCGTACCGCGACCCGTCCCTGTCCCCGGCCGAGCGGGTCGAGGACCTGCTGGCGCGCATGACGCTGCCCGAGAAGGTCGGGCAGATGCTGCAGCTCAACGCGATGGACGACCTCGAGGACATCGTGCGGCTCCGGCTGGCCGGGTCGATCCTGCACGCCTCGCCGGACCGCGTCGTCGAGGCGATCGAGCTGGCGCGGCGAACGCGGCTGGGCGTCCCGCTGCTGATGGCGGACGACGCCATCCACGGGCACGGCTTCTTCCCCGGCGCAACGGTCTTCCCCAGCCAGCTGGGGATGGCGGGCACGTGGGACCTCGACCTCGTGGAGCGGGCCGCGCGGGCGACGGCGGTCGAGGCCGCCGCGACGGGCCTGCACTGGACGTTCTCCCCCGTGCTGTGCGCGACGCGCGACCTGCGCTGGGGGCGCGTGAACGAGACGTTCGGCGAGGACCCGTACCTCATCGGAGAGCTGGGCGCCGCGATGGTGCGCGGCTACCAGGGCGACGGGCTCACGGACCCCACCGCCGTCCTCGCGACGGCGAAGCACTTCGCCGGCTACTCGGAGACGCAGGGCGGGCGCGACGCCACCGAGGCCGACCTCTCGCCGCGCAAGCTCCGGTCGTGGTTCCTGCCGCCGTTCGAGCGCGTGGTGCGCGAGGGCGTGCGCACGGTGATGATCGGCTACCAGGCGATCGACGGCGTCCCCATCACGACGAGCCGCTGGCTGCTGCAGGGTGTGCTCAAGGACGAGTGGGGCTTCGACGGCACCCTCGTGACCGACTGGGACAACGTGGGCCGCATGGTGTGGGAGCAGCTCGTCAGCCCCGACCACGCGCACGCGTCGGCCGCGGCGGTGGGCGCCGGGAACGACGTGATCATGGCGACCCCGCGGTTCTTCGAGGGTGCGCAGGAGGCCGTGGCCGACGGGCGGATCGACGTCGCCCGGCTCGACGACGCGGTGCGGCGCATCCTGCGCCTCAAGGTGGACCTCGGCCTGTTCGAGGACCCGCGCGCGCCGGTGGCGGAGCGGATCGAGGCCGTCGTGGGCTGCGCGGAGCACCGCGAGCTCGCCCTCGACGTCGCGCGCGGCTCGCTCGTGCTGCTGGAGAACGACGGCACCCTGCCGCTCGACCCGGCGCGGCCGCTGCGGGTCGCCGTCGTCGGGCCCAACGCCGACGACCCGCACGCGCAGCTCGGCGACTGGGCGGGCGCGTCGGGGCAGGTCAGCTGGATCCGCGACGGGCACCCGCGCGAGCTCACCGAGACGGTGCTGGACGGCCTGCGGGCGGTCGCGCCCGCGTCGTGGGAGGTCACGCACGCGCGGGGCGCGAACGTCGTCGAGCTGGGCCCCGACCCGGACGGCACGCACTTCCCCGACGGGCAGCCACGGCCCCCGGCCGCCCTGCCCGCGCCGTCCGACCCGGTCCTGCTGGCCGAGGCGGAGGACGCGGCCCGCGCCGCGGACGTCGTCGTCGCCGTCCTGGGTGACGAGGTGGCGCTGGCCGGCGAGGGGAGGTCCACCGCGACCCTGGAGCTCCAGGGCGGCCAGGTGGAGCTGCTGGAGCACCTGGTAGCGACCGGCACGCCCGTCGTCGTCGTCCTGGTCGCCTCCAAGCCGCTGGTGCTCCCCGAGGCCGTGCGCCGCGGCGCCGCGCTGGTGCACGCCGCCAACCCCGGCATGCGCGGGGGGCGGGCGGTCGCGGAGCTGCTGCTCGGGCTGGTCGAGCCGACCGGTCGCCTGCCGATCTCCTACGCGCTGCACGCCGGGCAGCAGCCGGTCTTCTACCACCAGGTGCGCGGCCAGCACGGCACGCGGTACGCCGACCTCACGCAGCGCCCCCCGTACGTCTTCGGCGAGGGCCGCTCGTACACGACCGTCGAGTACTCCGGCCTCGAGCTGGACGCCGCCGACGTCGCGGCCGACGGCGTCGTGCGCGGGCGCGTCACCGTCGCCAACACCGGGCCCCGTCCGGCGGTGGAGACCGTGCAGGTGTACGTGAGCGACAAGGTCACCTCCGTGACCTGGGCGGACCGCGAGCTCAAGACCTTCCGCCGCGTGCCGCTCGCCCCCGGCGAGAGCGTGCTCGTCGAGGTGGAGGTGCCCGCCGCGGACTGCACGGTCGTCGACGCCGCGGGCCGTCGCGTCGTCGAGCCGGGCGACTTCGAGCTGCTGGTGGGCCCCAGCTCCCGGCGCGAACACCTCCTGGCCGCGCCGTTCCGGGTCCGCTGACCTCCCGTCGCCCCGCCGGTGACGCCGAGGGGGACGGGTGGTGAGCAGGACGTCCTGCCCACCACCCGTCCGCGCGCCGGCTGCTAGCGCGCGATCAGCGCGAACACGCCCCACCCGTAGTGGGCGCGCGTGCAGGCCGCGTACTGCTGCGGCTCGGTCGCCAGCAGGCGGCGGACCTCGTCGTGCAGCTCGTCGTCGGGGTGCGTGTCCGCCCAGCGGCGCATGCTCAGCCACTGCGGCGCCATGTACCGGTCCCACGACTCCTCGGTCGCGCAGACCATCTCCACGACGTCGTAGCCCTGGTCGCCGAACGACTCGAGCAGCCCGGGCAGGGTCAGGTAGTCGTCGACGGACTGCGCCCCGCACCCGGCCAGGATCTCCGGGGTGGCCGGCACGGTGCGCCAGTACGGCTCCCCGACCAGCAGCATGCCGCCGGGGGCGAGGCTCCGGCGCAGGAGGTCGAGGGTGCCGGGCACCCCGCCGCCGATCCAGGTCGCGCCCACGCAGGCCGCGACGTCCACGGGCTCGTCGACGACGTAGCCGGAGGCGTCCGCCTCCACGAACCGCACGGCGTCGCTCACACCGAGCTCGCGGGCACGGGCCCGGGCGTGGCCGACGAAGTCCGGGTTGAGGTCCACGCCCAGCCCGGTGACCTGGTGGTCACGCGCCCAGGTGGACAGCAGCTCGCCCGACCCGCATGCGAGGTCGAGCACGCTCGTCCCGGCCGGGAGGTCGAGCGAGGCGCCGAAGTCGGCCAGCTGCCGCTCGGTCAGGGGGTTGTGGATGCGGTGGCGGGACTCACGGATGGAGAAGATTCGAAGATCGAACACGGTGGTGCTCCTTGCGAGGGTTCCAACGGGTGTGCGCGGAGGAGCGGGCAAGCCGCTCGCTGGGCACAAGGACCGTCATCCGGCATCGAACCTTTCCGGGTCTCCCGCTCGACGGCGCGACCGGGCGGCTCCGTGCGAGCCACCGGTGACCCTACGATCGGCGCAGCCGGGGACGCCACGGCTTTGTCCGCTCGCCACCGTTGCCAGGCTTACCCCCTGGGGGTATGGTTGGCCTATGACCGAGACGACCGCACCCACCGACGTCCTCGACGGCGCCGCGCACCAGCACGACGGCCCGCACGGCTACGCCTCGGACAAGGAGGCGTACCTCAAGCGCATGCGCCGCATCGAGGGCCAGGTCCGCGGCATCGCGCGCATGATCGACGAGGACGTCTACTGCATCGACATCCTCACCCAGGTGTCCGCGGTGACCAAGGCGCTGCAGGCCGTGTCCATCGGCCTCGTCGAGGACCACCTCGGGCACTGCGTCGTCGACGCCGCCCGCCAGTCCGAGGCGGAGGGCGCCGCCAAGGTCAAGGAGGCCGCCGACGCCATCGGCCGCCTCGTCCGGTCCTGATCCACCGCGCCGACCCACCTGCCGATCCACCCCCGCTGAAGGAGCACCGATGAGCACCGTCACCACCCTGGGCGTCACCGGCATGACCTGCGCCAACTGCGTCGCGCACGTGACGAAGGACCTGTCCGCCGTGTCCGGCGTCGAGGACGTCACCGTCGAGCTGCACGCCGGCGGAACGTCGGAGGTCGCGGTCTTCTCCGACGCGCCGCTCGACGAGGCTGCGCTGCGCGAGGCCGTCGACGAGGCCGGGTACGAGGTCGCGTCCGTCGACGTCCAGGCCGACGCCGTCGCCGCCCAGCAGGCCGCCCAGGCCCCCGCCCGCCAGGAGGCGCACAACTGCGCCTGCGGCTGCGGCACCGCCGAGGCGTCCGACGCCGCGCCCGCGACCAAGACCTACGACCTCAGCGTGCCGCCGCGCGCCTGACCCCCGCCCGCCGCACGGCGGACCCCCCGCGGACCGCCTGCCGACCGTCGCCGCCCGCCCTGCGGGCACCGCGACCCAGGCCCTCCGCGCCGCGCCGCCGTCGGACCGACCGGCGCCCCCACCGCGACCCCGCCACCCCGGGTCGTCGCGGGTGACCTCCGACCCAGTACCTGAGGGAGTCACCCCATGAGCACCATGAGCACCCCGAGCAGCCCCACCTCCACCCCCGCGGCCGGGACGGCGGCCACCACGGCCGCCGGACCGCCCGTCCTCGAGATCGACCTTGCCATCGAAGGCATGACCTGCGCGTCGTGCGTGGCGCGCGTCGAGAAGCGCCTCAACCGCGTGGACGGCGTCACGGCCACCGTGAACCTGCCGCTCGAGAGCGCACACGTCCAGCTCACCGCACCCGTCGACGACGTCGCGCTGGTCGAGGCCGTCGAGAAGGCCGGCTACGGCGCTCGCGTGACCGCGCGCCGCGACGTCGCGCCGCCCGTCGCCCGGCGCGACACCCCGCCCGTCACCCCGCCCGCCACCCCTCCCGACACGGCGCACGTCGCGCCGCCCGACGGCCCCGGCCCTGCGGCGGCGTCCGCGCCGGACGCCGAGCCGGCGGCCGTGCCCGAGACCCCCGCGCGCCCCGCCGACGCCCGCGGCGCGGACCTGCGCCGCCGGCTGGTCGCGTCGGCGATCCTCACCGTGCCCGTGGTGGCGCTGTCGATGATCCCCGCGCTCCAGGTCACGGGCTGGCAGTGGGTCGTCGCGGCCGCGGCCCTGCCGGTCGTGACGTGGGGCGCGTGGCCGTTCCACACCGCGGCCGCCCGGGCTGCCCGGCACGGGGCGTCGACGATGGACACGCTGGTGTCGCTCGGTGTCGTCGCGGCGACCCTCTGGTCCCTGTGGGCCCTGACGTGGGGCGGCGCGGGCGAGCTCGGCATGACGATGCGGCCGTCGCTGGTCCCGTCGGAGTCCGGCGGCACGCCCGAGCTGTACTTCGAGGTCGCGGCCGTCGTCACGACCTTCCTGCTGGCCGGCCGGTATGCCGAGCACCGCTCCCGCCGCCGCGCCGGCGACGCGCTGCGCGCCCTCTTGGAGCTGGGCGCCAAGGACGCCGAGCGGGTGCTCCTCGCCCCGGACGGCACTCCCCGCACCCGGCCCGACGGCGGCCGCGCGACGGAACGCGTCGCGGTGTCGGACCTCGCCGTGGGGGACGTGTTCGTCGTCCGGCCGGGCGAGAAGGTCGCCACCGACGGCGAGGTGGTCGAGGGCACGAGCGCGGTGGACACGTCGCTCCTCACCGGCGAGCCGGTGCCGGTGGACGTCGGCCCGGGGGACGCGGTGACCGGCGCGACCGTCAACACGTCCGGCCACCTGCTGGTGCGCGCGAGCCGCGTGGGCGAGGAGACGACCCTCGCGCAGATCGGGCGGCTGGTGTCCCAGGCGCAGACCGGCAAGGCCCCCGTGGCCCGGCTCGCCGACCGCATCTCCGCCGTCTTCGTGCCGGTGGTGCTGGGCCTGTCGGTGCTCACGCTGGTGGGCTGGTTGCTGGCGGGCGCCGACGTCCAGCTCGCGTTCACCGCCGCCGTCGCCGTCCTCATCATCGCGTGCCCGTGCGCCCTCGGGCTCGCGACGCCCACCGCGCTGCTCGTGGGCACGGGGCGCGGCGCGCAGCTCGGCATCCTCATCAAGGGCCCGGAGATCCTGGAGTCCACGCGCCGGGTCGACACCGTCGTGCTCGACAAGACGGGCACCGTCACCGAGGGCCGCATGCGGGTCGAGCGCGTGGTCGTCCCGCACCTGTCAGACCCACGTGCGGGTACGGCAGCACCTGGTTCTGACAGCTCGCGGGAGCGGGAGGTGCTCGCGTACGCGGGCGCCGTCGAGGCGCTGAGCGAGCACCCGATCGCGCACGCCGTCGCGGCCGCGGCCACAGAGCTGTCAGAACCACGTGCGGGTATGGCGGCACCTGGTTCTGACAGGTCGGCCGGGGCGGACGGCGTCGGCATCGGCGCGCTGCAGGCGTTCGACTTCCGCGCCACGCCCGGCGGCGGCGTCGAGGCGGTCGTACGGCGCGCGCACTCCGGTCTCGCCGGGCTCGCGGCCGACGGCGGGCTCAACGCGCGCCGCGTGCTGGTCGGGCAGCCGTCGTGGCTGGCCGGGCAGGGGGTGGCGTTCGACGGCGACCTCGCCGCCGCGTTCGCGGACGCGGAGACGACGGGAGCGAGCGCCGTCGTCGTCGCGTGGGACGGGGCCGCCCGCGGCCTGGTCGTGCTGCGCGACCCGGTGAAGGCCTCGTCCGCGGCCGCGGTCGCCGAGCTGCGCGACCTCGGGCTGCGGCCCGTCCTGCTCACGGGCGACGGCGAGGGCGCGGCCCGGGTCGCGGCCCGCGAGGTGGGCATCGCGGACGAGGACGTCGTCGCGCGCGTGCTGCCGCAGGACAAGGCCGCCGTCGTGGCACGGCTGCGGGCCGAGGGCCGCGTCGTCGCGATGGTGGGCGACGGCGTGAACGACGCCGCCGCCCTCGCCACCGCCGACCTCGGCCTCGCGATGGGCACCGGCACCGACGTCGCGATCGAGGCGAGCGACATCACGCTGGTGCGCGGGGACCTGCGCTCCGCCCCGGCCGCCGTCCGCCTGTCCCGGAGGACGTTGCGGGTCATCAAGCAGAACCTGTTCTGGGCGTTCGCGTACAACGTGGCGGCCGTCCCGCTGGCTGCGGCGGGTCTGCTCAACCCGATGATCGCGGGGGCGGCGATGGCCGCGTCGTCCGTCATCGTCGTCGGCAACTCGCTGCGCCTGCGCCGCGCCGGCTGACCCCCGAGGTGTTGTGGGCGGGCGTTTGGCCCTGTTT
>NZ_JBHUWC010000055.1:0-6168 GCF_042670225.1 Isoptericola sp. NPDC057191
TCGTCGTCTCGCGGGACGGTCGCCGGCGAGGGCCCGAGGGCGGTCGCGGTGCGCGGGACCGCGCCCCTCAGGTCCCGTCTCCCAGGCGGACCGTCACCGACCACCAGGGGTCGTCGGAGCCCTCGCCGGGGTCACGGAGCACCGGGTCGGCCGCCATCGTGTGGCCGCGCATCCGGGCCCACGCCGGGATGTCGTGCCGGGCGGCGGGGTCGGTCGACAGCACGGTGACGAGCGTCCCGGCCGGGAGGTCGCGCGCCTTCGCGGCGAGCCGGATCACCGGCAGGGGGCAGCGCAGGCCGCGGGCGTCCACCACGACCTCGCCGTCCGGACCTGCGGGGTCGCCGGTCACAGCCCCTCCACCCCGAGCATGGCGCGCACGCGGCCCACCGCGCCCGGCAGCACGGCCAGGAAGCGCTCCACGTCCTCGTCGGACGTCGACCGGTCCAGCGCGATCCGCACGTTCCCGTGCGTGAGCACCCCCATCGCCGCGAGCACGTGGGACGGCTCGAGGGTGCCCGACGTGCAGGCAGAGCCCGAACCGACGGCGAAGCCCGCGCGGTCGAGCTCGGTCACGAGCGCCTCGCCATCGACGTACAGGCAGGAGAACGTCACGACGTGGGGGAGCCGGTCGTCGGGGTCGCCCACGACCTCCACGTCGGGGAGCGTCGCGACCGCGCCGCGCACCCGCTCGACGAGCGCGCGGCGACGGGCGTCCTGGGCCACGCGGTCGGCGACGGCCGCCTGGAGCGCGACGGCCGCCGCGAAGGCCGCGGGCACGCTCACCCCGCCCGGCGCCCACGGGTCCGGGTCCTCCGGGCCGGGCGGCGCCGTCCGCACGCGCTGGCGCACGGCGAGGACGCCCACGCCCGCCGGGCCCCCCCAGTCGGTCGGCTGGGCCGCGAGAAGGTCCCAGGCGTCCGGGGCCCCGTCGTGCCCGAGGCTCGCGCCGGCGTCCACCAGGAGCGGCACGCCCGCGGCACGCGCGGCCTCGTGCGCGGCGTCCAGGGGCTGCCGCGTCCCGACCTCGCCGTTGGCGTGCTGCAGCGCGGCCACGGCGACGCCGGACCTGGCCACGGCAGCACGGAACGTCTCGAGGTCGACCCGGCCGTGCCGGTCGACGCCGACGGTGACCCGGGACCCGCGGTGGGCGTCGGCGGCGGCGGAGGCTGCGTGCAGCACCGCGGAGCGCTCCGTGGCGCCGACCACGACGTCACCGCCCGCTCGGCGCCGCGCCTGGGCGGTGCCGAGGACCCCTGCGTGGAGCGCGGCGACGTGGCTGGCCGTGAATCGCACCTCCTCGGTCCGCGCGCCGATGATGCCGGCCACCGCCTCCCGGGCCCCGTCCAGCAGGCGGGCGGCGCGCCGTCCTTCCGTGTGAAGGCGGCGCGGGTCGGCCCAGCCGTCGTCGAGGGCCTGGACCAGCGCCTGACGCGCGAGCGGGTGCAGCACGGCCGCCCCTCCGTTGTCGAGGTGCACCCGCGCCGCAGCGGCGGGCGGTGCGGCGGCCCTCGCGGGAGGTGGTGCCGTGGGGGAGGGGCTCGCGGCAGGATCGGTGGTGTCCGTCACAGGTGTGCTCCGTGGGCGATGACGTGCGGCGCGACCCCCGGCAGGCGGTGCGCGAGCGGACGCGCGTCCCGCGTCCGAGGCACGATCGTGCCATCTTCGGCGGATCGGGGTGGCCCGTCCGCCCGTGCGCGGGGGCTTCGAGGATCTGACACCCAGGGACAACGATCTGACACGGCGCGAGCGTGTGTGGGCAACCGGCAGATGTGGACGTCTCGTGCGGAAAGAGTCACGTCCCGACGGGGCTTTCGCGGCGTCGAACCGGCCCGCGGCGCGCTAGGCTGCATCACATCGAGGACGAAGGTCCCGTCTGCGCGCCCGCCCCCCAGGGCTGCGGCGTTCGGGCAGGACGTGACGTGAAAGGCCTCCCTTGCACTCGAAGAGCCCCACCCGCACCCGGCGGGTCATCCTGCGCGCGACGGTCATCGCCGGCGCCGTCGCGGTGTTGGCGTCCGGTTGTGCCAGCGACTCCGTCAAGCGCGGATACCTTCCCGGCTACAGCGACGGGGAGGTGACCAACCAGACCGAGCGCCTCACCCACCTCTGGGTCGGCTCCTGGATCGCCGCGCTCATCGTCGGTGTCATCACCTGGGGCCTGATGCTCTGGTGCGTCGCGGCCTACCGCAAGCGCCGCGACGACCACCAGCTCCCGGTCCAGACGCGCTATCACATGCCGCTCGAGATCATGTACACGGCCGTGCCGACGATCATGATCCTCGTGCTGTTCTTCTACACCGACCGTGACATGACGGCCGTGAAGGACACGAGCGCCGAGCCCGACGTGAAGATCCAGGTCATCGGCAAGCAGTGGAGCTGGGACTTCAACTACCTGACCGACGGCGTCTACGACACCGGTCAGCACCTGCTCGACGTCGGCGGCCAGACGCTCGACGACGAGGTGGACGGGCAGCCGGGCACCTCGAAGGACGTGCCGACGCTGTACCTGCCGGTCGACCAGACGGTCCAGTTCACGCTCGACTCGCGCGACGTCATCCACTCGTTCTGGATCCCCGCCTTCCTGTACAAGCAGGACATGATCCCGGGCCGGACCGGCACCTTCCAGGTGACGCCCACCCGCGAGGGCACCTACGCCGGCAAGTGCGCCGAGCTCTGCGGCGAGTTCCACTCCGGGATGCTCTTCAACGTCAAGGTCGTCTCGCAGGCGGAGTACGACGCCCACATGAGCGACCTCGAAGACGCCGGCCAGACGGGCGAGCTCGGTCTCGACCTGAACCGCCAGCAGCACGCCGGGTCCACCGCCAGCACCGAGGAGGCCGAAGGCTGATGGCCGCCATCACCGACACCGCGCACGGCGCCGAGGTCATTCCCGGCCTCGCCCCGAAGCGCCAGAACCTCGGTCGCACCGTGGTCAAGTGGATCACCTCCACCGACCACAAGACGATCGGGTACATGTACCTCATCACGTCGTTCATCTGGTTCGCCGTGGGAGGCATCCTCGCCCTGCTGATCCGGGCCGAGCTGTTCATGCCCGGCCTGCAGGTCGTGCAGAGCAAGGAGCAGTACAACCAGCTCTTCACGATGCACGGCACGATCATGCTGCTGCTGTTCGCGACGCCGCTGTTCGCCGGGTTCGCCAACGTGATCATGCCGCTGCAGATCGGCGCGCCCGACGTCGCCTTCCCGCGTCTCAACATGTTCGCGTACTGGCTGTTCTTCTTCGGCGGCATCATCGCCGCGGCGGGCTTCTTCACCCCGCAGGGCGCGGCCTCCTTCGGCTGGTTCGCCTATGCGCCCTTGTCGAACACGACGTTCAGTCCAGGGCTCGGTGGAGACCTCTGGGTGTTCGGCCTCGCGCTGGCGGGCTTCGGCACGATCCTCGGTGCCGTCAACTTCATCACCACGATCATCACGATGCGTGCGCCGGGCATGACCATGTTCCGGATGCCGATCTTCACGTGGAACACGCTCGTCACGAGCCTGCTCGTGCTGATGGCGTTCCCGCCGCTGGCGTCCGCGCTCTTCGCGCTCGGTGCCGACCGTCGTCTCGGTGCGCAGGTCTTCAACCCCGACAACGGTGGCGCGATCCTCTGGCAGCACCTGTTCTGGTTCTTCGGCCACCCCGAGGTCTACATCATCGCGCTGCCGTTCTTCGGCATCGTGTCGGAGATCTTCCCGGTGTTCAGCCGCAAGCCGATCTTCGGCTACAAGACGCTGATCTACGCGACGATCGCGATCGCGGCCCTGTCGGTGACCGTCTGGGCGCACCACATGTACGTGACCGGTGCCGTGCTGCTGCCGTTCTTCGCCTTCATGACGATGCTCATCGCCATCCCGACCGGTGTGAAGTTCTTCAACTGGATCGGCACGATGTGGCGCGGCAAGCTCACGTTCGAGACGCCGATGCTGTGGTCGATCGGCTTCCTGGTCACGTTCCTCTTCGGTGGTCTGACCGGCATCATCCTGTCGAGCCCCGCGCTGGACTTCCACCTCTCCGACTCGTACTTCGTCGTGGCGCACTTCCACTACGTCGTCTTCGGCACCGTGGTGTTCGCGATGTTCGCCGGCTTCTACTTCTGGTGGCCGAAGTTCACCGGCCGCATGCTCAACGAGCGGCTCGGCAAGGTGCACTTCTGGCTGCTGTTCATCGGCTTCCACATGACCTTCCTCATCCAGCACTGGCTGGGCGTCGAGGGCATGGCCCGCCGGTACGCCGACTACATGCCGGAGGAGGGCTTCACCTGGGAGAACCAGGTGTCGACCATCGGCGCGTTCATCCTCGCCGCGTCGACCCTGCCCTTCCTCTGGAACGTCTACACCACCTGGCGCAACGCGCCGAAGGTGACCGTCGACGACCCGTGGGGCTTCGGTCGCTCGCTCGAGTGGGCCACCAGCTGCCCGCCGCCGCGCCACAACTTCACCTCGCTGCCGCGCATCCGCTCCGAGTCGCCCGCCTTCGACCTGCACCACCCTGAGGTCGCGGCGATGGAGCAGGCTCCGGGCCACGGCGGACTGGACGCCATTTACGGCGACCCGGACCGTCGCGGGCACCAGCAGCTCGTCGAGGAGCGTCGGGACAGCGCGCAGTCGGAGTCCGCACAGTCCACGACCACGGTGATCGACGACGAGGGGGAGAACCGCAAGTGAAGATCGAGATCAAGCTCTTCCTGTTCCTTGCTCCCTTCTTCGTCGTGGTGGGCGTGATCTACGGCCTCGTCACGGACTTCACGGAGCCCGTCGGCTACCTCGGCATCCCGCTCGTGGGTGCCCTGATGGCGATGGTGGGGGCGTACCTCGCGCTCACCGCCCGCCGGATCGACGCCCGTCCTGAGGACGACGAGGAGGGCGAGATCGAGCAGGGCGCCGGTGACCAGGGCGTGTACTCGCCGTGGAGCTGGTGGCCGCTGGTCATCGGTGCGTCGGCCGCCGTCGCCTTCCTCGGCCTCGCGGTCGGCTGGTGGGTGCTCTACGTCGGCTTCGTCCTCGGTGTCATCGGTCTCGTCGGCTGGGTCTTCGAGTTCAGCCGCGGGCAGCACGCACACTGATCGCATCGCGGTTCTCGCACCGCGCCAAGGGCCCCACTCGCCGTTCCCGGCGGGTGGGGCCCTTCGCTGTTGCGGGCGCGGCCTCCGGACACGGATCGGCAACGATCGGCGACGGCGGCCAGCGGGCTGCTGACCGCCCGGGGGGAGTCGTGGTGCAATGAAACCTCATCAGTCCCTGAGAAGGAGCAGCACGTGCGCGTCCCCCAGAAGTCTGTGGCCCTGGCATCGGCGGGCCTCGTCGCCCTCGCCCTGAGCGCCTGCGGGAGCGAGGAGCCCGCCGCCTCCACCCCGGGAGCTGGTGGCGGTCAGGAGCAGGCGGCCGAGGTCAGCACGGCGGCGAACCTCACCGACCTGTCCGAGCAGATGCAGACGGCCCAGGAGAAGGCGTCCACCTCGCACATGGAGATGACTTACGGCGGCGAGCTCGCCGAGTCCGCCGGCATGACCGAGACGACGACGACCGCGGACATCTCCTACGGCAAGACGTTCGAGGACACGGCGATGAAGATGTCCATGGCCGTCATGGGCATGGACATGGACATCGTCCTGGTCGACGGCACGATCTACCTGTCCATGGGCGAGCTGACCCAGGGCAAGTACCTCTCCCTGACTGCCGAGGAGATGGCGAAGGACCCGAACATGGCGGGCACCTTCGAGTCGATGGAGTCGATGGACGCAGCCGCTCAGGCGGAGGCGATGGCCGACGCGGTGACCTCTTTCGAGCACACCGGGACCGAGCAGGTCGGCGACGTCGAGGCCGACGTGTACACCATGACCGTCGACCCGTCGAAGCTCGACGACGGTGCCGCTGGCGTCGACGCTGAGATGGCCGACCAGGTGGACGACATGACCGTCGTCTACAAGGTCGCCCCGGACGGGCTGCCGATCCAGGGCGACATCACGATGGAGATCGGCGGCCAGGGGATGGTCGTGTCGACCGCCTTCAGCAAGTGGGGCGAGCCGGTCGACGTCAAGGCACCCGCCAAGGGCAAGGTCGTCCCGTACTCGGAGTTCGGCGGCCAGGGCTGACCTGCAGCTCTTCCACGGCCGTCCGGCGCCGCAGAGCCCCGCCACAGCCAGCCACGAGAGGCCCCGCACGCGA
>NZ_JBHUWC010000055.1:6178-21339 GCF_042670225.1 Isoptericola sp. NPDC057191
GGCTGAAACAGGGCCAGACGCCCGCTCACAGCACCCGGATGGTCCGGACGGTCTGATGCGGTCCGTTGCGGGGGAGGGTCAGGCGGGGACGATCAGGCCGGCGGTCTGGGTGCGGGCGCGGTCGAGGCGGGCGGCGACGTCCTGCCAGTTCGCGATGTTCCACACGGCCTTGACGTAGTCGGCCTTGACGTTGAGGTAGTCGAGGTAGAAGGCGTGCTCCCACATGTCGAGCATGAACAGCGGGGTGATGCCCACGGGCACGTTGGCCTGCTGGTCGAAGAGCTGGAAGATCGCGAGGCGCTGGCCGATGGCGTCCCAGCCGAGCACGGCCCAGCCGGAGCCCTGGATGCCGGTCGCGACGGCGGTGAACTGGGCCTGGAACTTCGCGAAGGAGCCGAAGGTGTCCTTGATGGCCTCGGCGAGCTCGCCGGTGGGCTCGCCGCCGCCCTCGGGGGACAGGTTGTGCCAGAAGACGGTGTGGTTGGTGTGGCCGCCGAGGTTGAACGCGAGGTTCTTCTCGTGCAGGTTCACCGCGGCGAGGTCGCCGGACTCGCGGGCCTCGGCGAGCTTGTCGAGGGCGGTGTTGGCGCCTGCGACGTAGGTGGCGTGGTGCTTGTCGTGGTGCAGCTCCATGATCTTGCCGCTGATGTGCGGCTCCAGGGCGCTGTAGTCGTAGGGCAGGTCGGGCAGGGTGTACACGGACATCTCGTCCCCTTCGTCGATGCTGCTGTCGTTGCTGGTCACGCTACGACCTGAACCCTCGTTGAGGTCAACGTGTTCCTGGCAACGTGTCCCAGGTCACGCCGCCGGTCAGGAGGTCCAGCACGCGCCGTCCGGGTACCGGAACTCCGCCACGGACGCCGGGTGCATCTGGGTGGAGTAGCCCGGCTTGCTCGGCACCACGTACGACACGCCCTCGCCGGCGTCGGACACGACGCACGGGTCGGTGAAGTGCTCGTGCAGGTGGTCGACGAACTCGGTGACCCGTCCCTCCAGCGACCCGGACACGGCGACGTAGTCGAGCACGGACACGTGCTGCACCATCTCGCACAGGCCGACGCCGCCGGCGTGCGGGCACACCGGGACGCCGAACTTCGCGGCGAGCAGCAGCACCGCCACGATCTCGTTGAGGCTGGCGAGACGGCCGGTGTCAAGCTGGCAGTAGTCGGTGGCGCCGGCCTGGAACAGCTGCTTGAACATCACCCGGTTGTGGCAGTGCTCGCCCGTCGCGACGCGCACGGGGGCGACGGCCTCCCGGACGGCGGCGTGCCCCAGGACGTCGTCGGGCGACGTGGGCTCCTCGATCCACAACGGGTCGAACCGCTGCAGCGCGCGGACCCACGTGATCGCCTCCGGCACGTCCCACACCTGGTTCGCGTCGATCATGAGCGTGCGGTCGGCGCCGAGGACCTCGCGCGCGATGCCGAGGCGGCGCACGTCGTCCTCCAGCCGTGCCCCGACCTTGAGCTTGACGTGCCGGTACCCGGCGTCCACGGCCTCCTGGGTGAGACGGCGCAGCTTGTCGTCGTCGTACCCGAGCCAGCCGGCCGACGTCGTGTAGGCGGGGTAGCCGCGGCGCTCCAGGTGCGCCACGCGCTCCGCCTTGCCGGGTGCGGCGGCCCGCAGGATCTCCAGCGCCTCGTCGCGGGTGAGCGCGTCGGAGAGGTAGCGCAGGTCGGCGACGTCGACGAGCTCCTCGGGCGTCATGTCGGCGAGCAGCCGCCACACCGGCTTCCCGGCGCGCCGTCCGGCGAGGTCCCACGCGGCGTTGAGGACGGCGGCCAGCGACAGGTGCACCACGCCCTTCTCGGGGCCGAGCCAGCGCAGCTGGCTGTCGGCGGTGAGGGCGCGGTACGTGGCGCCCATGTCGCCGACGACGTCGTCGACGTCGCGCCCGACCAGCAGGTCGGCCTGGTGCCGCGCGGCGAGCGCGACGACGTCGGTGCCGCGGCCGATGGTGAACGTCAGACCGTGGCCGGCGAGCGGCGCGCCCTCCGTGTCCGTGCCGTCGGTGTGCAGGACGACGTACACCGCGGAGTAGTCGGCGTCCGCGTTCATCGCGTCCGAGCCGTCGGCGGTGCGGGACGTCGGGAAGCGGACGTCGGTGATCTCGACGTCGGTGATGGTGGGCATGCGCGCCTCTTCCTCGTGGCGATCTCGTGGCGATCCACGTGAAACATCTGATGACTGATGCTCACCGTAGGGGGCGTGGCGAGAAAACCACAAGGACCGGGAGCGTCGGCGACCCAAGACGTCCGAGGAATGGCCGTGCCGGACGGCTAGGCTCGATCCGCTCACGACAGTCATCGACGACGAGAAGGAGAGCACATGACGGACGCGACAAGGCGAGCCCTCGTGGTCCGCGGCGGCTGGGACGGGCACGCGCCGGAGGCGACGACGGACCTCTTCGTCCCGTTCCTGCGCGCCCAGGGGTTCGAGGTGCAAGTCGAGACGGACAACGAGGTCTACGCCGACGAGCAGCTGATGGCGGCCACGGACCTGGTGCTGCAGTGCGTGACGATGTCCGAGATCAGCGGGCCGGCCCTGGCGGGGCTGCGCGCGGCGGTCGAGGCCGGCACGGGCCTGGCGGGCTGGCACGGCGGCATCGCCGACTCCTACCGCGCCAGCTCCGACTACCTGCAGCTCGTGGGCGGGCAGTTCGCCACGCACCCCGGCAAGGAGCCGCACCTGCGGGTGGGGGACGGGTCGGACAACTTCCTGCGGCACACGATCGAGCTCACCGACCTGGGCAGGGAGCACCCGATCACCGCGGGCCTGGGCGACGTCGAGCTGGAGACCGAGCAGTACTGGGTGCTGCACGACGACCTCATCGACGTCCTCGCCACCACCACCCATCCTGCGCCGGACTGGCACCCGTGGCACCGCCCGGTGACGTCGCCGGCGGTGTGGACGCGGCAGTGGGGCGCGGGTCGCGTGTTCGTCGCCACGCCGGGCCACTCCGTCGACGTCCTCGAGAACCCGACCGTCCGGACGATGGTCGAGCGGGGGCTGCTGTGGGCGAGCCGATGACAGGACCGACGAGAGAGCCCGCAGGCATCGGGATCGTGGGCCTGGGCGTCATCTCGCGCCAGTACCTGGACACGCTCGCCGGCCACCCCCGTGCGCGGGTCGTCGCCGTGACGGACCTCGACCGCTCCCGGGCCGAGTCGGTGGCGGCCGAGCTGCCCGGTGCGCGCGTCACCGCGGACCTGGAGGCGCTCGTCGCCGCCGACGACGTGCAGGTGGTCCTGGACCTCACCACGCCGGGGGTGCACGCGCACGTCGCGCGGGCCTGCGCGGCGGCCGGCGTCGACCGCTACGGGGAGAAGCCGCTGGCCGCGGACCTGGCGTCCTCGCGCGAGGTGCTGGCCGCGGCGACCGCGGCGGGTACCCGGGTGGGCTGCGCCCCGGACACCGTGCTCGGCACCGGCGTGCAGACCGCGCGGGCGGCCGTCGCCGCCGGTCGGATCGGCACGCCGACGGCGGCGGTCGCCACCTGGGTCTCGCCGGGGCACGAGGCGTGGCACCCGAACCCGGGCTTCTACTACGCGACCGGCGGCGGGCCGCTGCTGGACATGGGGCCGTACTACCTGACGAGCCTCGTGCAGATCCTGGGACCCGTCGCGTGGGTGCAGGGCGCGGCGTCGCGGTCGCGGGACGAGCGCACGATCGCGTCCGGCCCCCGGGCGGGGGAGCGCGTGCCGGTCGAGGTCGCGACGCACGTCACCGGCGTGCTGGGCCACGTGGGCGGCGCGCTGTCGACGGTGACGGTGAGCTTCGACGCCGTCGGCTCGCACGCGCGTCCGATCGAGGTGCACGGGACGGAGGGGTCGCTCGTCGTGCCGGACCCCAACCGGTTCGACGGCGACGTCGAGCTGCGTGCGCTCGGCGCCGGCGGGTGGGAGGTGCTGCCGCCCGAGGCGGGCTTCGAGGGCGCGGGCCGCGGCGTCGGGCTCCTGGAGATGGTCGGCGCGGTCGGCCTGGGCGACGCGCCGTCGTCCCCGCGCGCCGGCGGAGAGGTGGGGCTGCACGTCATGGAGGTCATGTCCGGCCTGCTGGACTCCGCGGCCGACGGCCGCCGGGTCGCGATGACGACGGCGCCCGACGTGCCGCCGCTTGTGCCGCTCACGCCGACGGACGTCTGGCGGGCCTGAACCGTCAGGAACGGGGCCTGTCCCGCCGTCCGACCGGACGACGGAACAGGCCCCGTTCTCGACGCGGCGGTCAGCTCGCGGGGGAGATGCTCATCTCGCCCGCGGGCCCCTGCCGGTAGACGGTGAAGTACCCGTCGGTGGCCAGGGCGTTGTCGGCGGTGTCGTCGAGGTAGCTCCACACCGGTTCCCCGTCGACGCGCAGCACCACGCGGACGCCGCCCTCGACGTCCACGGCGCCGAACGTCACCTCGTGGGTCGAGTTCGGCTCGATCACCGTGTTGGGGAACGTGTCGACCATGAAGACGGCGGGGCTCCACCTCTGCATCTCGATGACGTCCTCCTTGATCACCACGAGGTAGCCCGAGCTGCTGTTGGTCCACACCGGGTCGCCGGCCGTCTTCGAGCGCACGGAGAACCCGAACCAGCCGCCGTTGTAGGCCCCGACAGAGGCGTCGAACCGGAGCAGCTCGTCGCCGAACTGCGTCGGCCTGAAGCTCCACGCGCCGCGCGGCGCCAGGTGGGCCGCGCCGTCGGCCACCGTGACGCCCTCGCCCGGGGCCCACGCCGCCGGGTCGAGGATCTCGGCGCCGAGCGACGTCACGGGATGGTCGGCCGCCCGCACCGTCACGGAGGACGACGCCGCGAGGCCGGGCACCACGGTCGACGTCGCCGTGATCGTGGCCGTGCCGGCCGCGACGCCGCGGACCACGCCCTTCGCGTCGACGGTCGCGACGGACTCGTCGCTCGAGGTCCACCCCAGCCCGGTGCGCGTGGCGTCCGCGGGGGTGAACGACGGCGCGAGCGGGTGCGTCTCGCCCGGCTCGATCGTCGCCTCGGCCGGCGCCAGGGTGAGCCCGTCGGGGTCGACGCCCACGAGCGAGAACCGCACGTCGTCGAAGTCCAGCGACGCGAAGCCCTGCACGTAGAAGCCGACCTTGCCGGCGCCGTCGGGCGCCGGGTTGGCACCCGCCACGACCTGCTCGCCGTCGAGCAGCACCCGCACGCCGCCGGCCGTCACCACGACGCGCACGTCGTACTGGGTGGACGGCTCCAGCCCCTCGCCCGCGGGCAGCGTCACCTCCTTCACGGTGCCCCAGGCGGAGTCGAAGATCGTCCATGTCGAGCCGGCCGCCGCGTGGCGGTAGCGGACATACCCGCCCGGCGTGCTGCCCGTGCGGTCGTAGACGAGCATCTGGCCGCCCTCGGGCACCTCGGCGGGCGTCGTCACCGTGAAGTCGAGCGCGTACTCCGTGAAGGAGCGGTCGAGCTGGGAGTTGGCGCCGTTCTTGATCCGGTAGACGTGGTCGCCCGTGCCGTCGTCGACGATCGCGCGGTTCGGGTCGGTGGCCCAGCCGTTGCCGCCCGTCTCGAAGTCCGTGGAGTGCAGCACGCCGTCGCCGGCGGCCACCGTCACGGTCATCTCGTCCCGGACGCCCGCGTCGGCCTTCGCCTCCGCGGTCACGGTCACCTCGCCGGGCGCGACGGCGGTGAGGATCCCCGCGGCGCTGACGGTCGCGACCTCCGGGTCGCTGGAGGTGTAGGTGACCGCCTGCTGCGTCGCGTTCCACGGCACCGCCTGCGCGGCCACCGACACCTCGTCGCCGAGCGTCACCGCCAGCTGGTCCGCCGGCAGCACCAGGGACTCGAGGGCCACGCTGTCCGGCGTCTGCGACTGGCCCACGTGGCCGTCCGTGCCGATCTCGGCGAACGGGATCGCCTGGAAGCCGGGGACCTGGCCGAAGACGGCGGCGTCCGCACGGAGCGTCCAGTCGCCGTTCGCCGCGTCGACGAAGCCCGGGTCGGTGTCCGTGACCCAGTTGTCGCCGTAGTTGAGCAGGTTCTTCGTGTCCAGCGCGCCCTCGGTGTTGACGTCGGGGTTGCGCTTGCGGTTCGGGTTCCACACGACGTTCTTCGCGAACGTGGAGTGGTCCGGGAAGTAGTGGTTGTCCTCGAAGAAGTGCCCCAGCTCGGGGTACTTCTCCAGGTAGGGCGTGCCGACGAAGTCCTTGTTGTCGGCGAACACCTTCTGCCACTTCGGCATGTACACGCGGTCGACGGTGTTGCCCTCGCCGTCGCCCATCCACTGCGTGTAGTTGTCGAACGGCACCTTCGTGTCGACGAACACGTTGTTCGTGGCGTCGATGTAGTCGGCGGAGCCCGACTTGATGGCGTCGTTGCCCAGGTTCACGAAGACGTTCTGGCTGATCTCCAGGTCCCACGTGAAGTTGTCGGCGTAGATGCCCTCGATGCCGTCCTTGCCGACGCCGATGTCGTGGAAGTAGTTCTGCCGGAACACGTGACCGCGCTGCTGGGGCGTCTCGCCGGAGTTCATGTAGACGGCGCCGAGGTCCTGGAACGTCTTGCAGACGTCGTAGACCTCGTTCTGCTCGAACAGGTGGTCGTTGCCGTGCACGATGACGCCGGGGTGCGGGGCGTCGTTGATCTCGTTCCCCCGCGCGACGTTCCCGACGCCGTCGAACATCACGCCCGGGTTGTACGCCTTGTGGTAGTACGCGAAGTCGTGGATGTGGGAGTCCTCGACGCGGTTGCGGCCGGGCGCGAGGGTCGTCTTGTCGCCGCCCTGGAGCACGACGCCGACCCCGCCGACGTGGCGGATGTCGCTGGAGACCACGGCGTGGTCCGTGCCGCCCCGGTTCACCGGGATGCCGTCGTACGTGTACCGGCCGGGGGAGTTGATGAGCACGCCGCCGTCCGTGAAGTTCTGGACGTCGCTGTGCGAGATCGTCACGTGGCTCCCGCCGAGGATGACGGCAGCGGTGGCGCGCCCGTACTCGAGCACCAGGTCGTCGAACGTCACGTACGACGCCCCGTCCGTGCGGATCATCGGCTCGTCGAGCGTCGTGACGACGGGGGCGCCGCGCTGCGCCAGGAACGACGCGTTCGGCACGAGGTAGAGCACGCCGGCGTCGCGGTCGATGTAGTACTCGCCCGGGGCGTCGAGCTCCTCGAGCAGGTTCTGCGCGAAGTGGAAGTCCGGGTACCAGGTCTTCATGAGGCCGGACATCTCGCCGTACCGCAGCGTGATGGTGCGCGCGTCGGTGTCGATGGCGGCGATCTTGTTGTACGACCACTCCCAGCTCTGGCCGAAGATGCCGTCCAGCCAGACGTCCTTCGCCTCACCCCAGTACTGCGGGCGGGCGTAGGAGTAGCTGAACGTGCCGCCCCGCTCCTGCAGGTCGGCGTCGTCCTTGGTGGGGCCGGGGTCGACGATCTTGTTCATCTGGACGGTGTCCTTCGCGGCGCCGGCGTTGGGCCAGCGCGCGAGGGTCATGTCCTCGCCGTCCACGTACAGCTCCATGGGCGGCGTCGTGCTGACGTCGTTGGCCTTCCAGTAGCCGTGCCGGCTGAGCTGGCCGTAGTCGTCGATGCCGAGCGCGCCCAGGTCGATCTGGAGGACGTCGTCGCGGGCTGACGTCTCGACGATCCGGTCGAGCACGCCCTGGTCGGTGACGGGGGCGAAGCCGTCGTAGGGCAGCTCCTTGCCGCCCGTCAGCGTCGCGGTCTCGCCGGGGTAGGAGGCGTAGGTGACGGGGGCGTCGGGGGTGCCGGAGTCCTCCGGGCCGAGGCGGAACGACGACGAGCGCTCGTACGTGCCCTCGCGCAGGTAGACGGTGACGCCCTTCTTCCGCTGTCCCTTCGGCAGCGCGCGGATCGCGTCGCGGGCGCCTTCGAGGGTGGCGAGGGGCCGCTGCTGCGTCCCCTTCGCGTCGTCGTCGCCGGAGGGGGAGACGTACAGGGTGGTGCCGGTCTTGGCCTGTGGTGCGGCGTCGGGGGGATCCGCGTGCGCGGCGGTCTGGGTCCCTGCGACGAGCAGGGACGTCAGCAGCAGTGCTGACAGGGGTCGCTTCATTGCGAGTGCTCCGACCTCTCGTGGGGTCACGGGTAGTCGGGGCGACGCGGGTGCGCCGCGCCCGGATCGTCAAGCACCGGCAGGTTACATTAATCGATAATCGCTGACAATGAGGTGCTGACGGCCCCGACCCGCTACGGTCGGACCCGCACGCCACTCGAAGGAGAGCTCATGACCCGCAGCGCCACCCCCGGACGACTCGTCTTCGTCGGGGACTCCATCACCGACGCGGGCCGCGACCGCGGCGACGTCACGTCGCTCGGCGACGGCTACGTGAGCCTCGTCGCCCGCGCCCTGCCGGACGCCGAGGTGGTCAACGTCGGCGTCGGTGGCGACCGCGCCGTCGACCTGGAGGCCCGGTGGGAGCGCGACGTCGCGCCGTCGGCCCCGGACGTCCTCACCGTGTACGTCGGGGTCAACGACACCTGGCGCCGGTTCGACGCCGGCGACGCGACGAGCGCCGAGGCCTTCGAGGCCACGTATCGCCGACTCCTCGCCCGGGTCGCGGCGCCCGACGCGGGCGGCCCGCGGCTCGTGCTGGTCGAGCCGTTCCTGCTGCCGGTGCGCGACGAGCAGCGGGGCTGGCTGGAGGACCTGGCGGGCAAGCGGGACGTCGTGGCACGGCTGGCGGCCGAGACGGGGGCGGCCCTCGTGCCGCTGCACTCCCTGCTCACGCGGGCGGCCGAGAGCGCGGGTGCGGCCACCCTGGCGCCCGACGGCGTCCACCCGACGCCGTCGGCGTCGCGCATCATCGCGGACGCGTGGCTGGCCGCCTTCCGCGGCGAGGACGCACAAACGATTGTCGATAACGAGGCTAGGCTGCAGGCATGACGGACGCGCTCAGCTCGATCGGGGGCCTGGAGCGGGGGCTCCTGTCGGACCAGATCTACGACCTCGTGAAGTCGATGATCAAGACGTCGCAGCTCGCGCCGGGGGAGCAGCTCGTCGAGTCCCAGCTCGCCCGCCGCCTCCAGGTCAGCCAGGCGCCGGTGCGCGACGCCCTCAAGCGGCTCTCGCACGAGGGGCTCGTGACGCACGTGCGGCACCAGGGCAACTTCGTCGCGCAGTACTCGGAGGAGGAGGCCCACCAGGCCAAGCAGGCACGCGTCGCGCTCGAGGCCCTCGCCGGCCGGCTCGCCTGCGGGCAGCTCGCGCCCGAGACCCGCTCCAGCCTGGAGAAGGTCATCGACGAGATGCACGGCGCCGTCGACGCGCACGACCTCCCCGCGTTCCGCGAGCTCGACTTCACCTTCCACCGCGCGGTCATCGAGGCCAGCGGCAACGGCTACCTGCCGCGCATGTGGGACATCATCGAGCCCAGCCTGCGGTCGATGCACCTGCTGGGCGACCCGGAGTTCACGGGCGACTGGCACCAGGTGGCCGACTGGCACCGCAGCCTCCTGGACGTCCTCGACGCGGGCGACGGCGACGCGGCGTCCACGCTCTTCGAGGCGCACGCGGCGGGGACGCTGCTCGACGACGAAGGCCCCGACGGGCCCGACGACACCGGAGGCAGCGCCGGCTGACGCCCTCGCGGGCGGCCGGGTCCTCGCGGGCTACGGGTGCGCGGCCTCGTGGGCGAGGATCGCGGTCTGGGTGCGGTTCGTCGTCCCCAGCTTGCTCATCGCGCTCGCGAGGTAGGCCTTGACGGTCGACTCCGCGAGGTAGAGCCGCGCGGCGATCCCGGCGTTGGAGAGCCCGTCGGCGAGCGCCTCGACCACGTCCCGCTCCTTGGGGGCGAGACGGTCCAGACGGCGGCGCGCCTCGGCCCGCCGTCCGGAGGTGTCGTCGCCGGCGGCGGCCAGCAGGTGCCGCGTCACCGCCGGCGAGAGGATCGCGTCACCGGCCACGGCGGCCCGGATGCCCTGGTGCAGCTCGTCGGGGGTGGAGTCCTTGAGCAGGTAGCCGGTCGCGCCGGCCCGTAGCGCGGGGAGCACGTAGTCGTCGGTGAGGAAGCTCGTGAGCACGACCACGGCGGTCTCCGGGTGCTCCCGGCGGACGGTGAGGGTCGCGTCGAGGCCGTCCATGACGGGCATCCGCATGTCGAGGAGAAGCGCGTCGGGAAGCTCCGCCCGCACGAGACGCACCGCCTCCGCCCCGTCGGCGGCCTCGCCGACGACCTCGAGGTCCGCGGCGGACTCGACGAGCCGGACGATGCCGGCGCGCAGCAGCGCCTCGTCGTCGGCCACCACCACCCGGATCATGCGGTCCTCCGCGGCAGCACGGCGCTGAGGCGGAAGCCGCCGGTGGCCAGGGGAGCGGCGTCCACGGTGCCGCCGAGCAGCGCCACCCGCTCCCGCAGCCCTGCCAGCCCGAAGCCGCCGGCGGGGAGGCCGGTCGGCGGGGCGGTCGGCGGCCCGTTCTCCACGGACACGCGCAGCTCGCCGTCCGCGTCGGCGAGCCGGATCGTCGTGGGTGCGCCCGGCGCGTGCCGCAGCACGTTGGTGAGCCCTTCGTCGACCACCCGCACCGCCGTGCGGTCGACGACGTCGGGCGGTGTGTGCGCGGCGACGGCGCCGACCACCTCGACGGGCTGCCCGGCCCGACGCGCCTCGTCGACCCGCGCCTCCAGCTCGGCGGCGGTGTCGCCCGCGCCGGTCCCGCCGGCGGTGGTGCCGCCGGCGACGTCCAGGGCCCGGAGCACGGTGCGCATCTCGGCGAGGGCGGCACGACAGCTGGTGGCGATCTCGCGGGCGGCGCGCCGGACCTCGTCGTCGGGCGTGGCCGTCCCGAGCACCTCGGCCTCGACGACGGCATAGCTCATCCGGTGGGACACGACGTCGTGCAGGTCCCGGCCGAGCGCAGCCCGCTCGGCCGCGCGCGCCTGCGCCTCCGCCCGGACGGAGGCCTCCGTGTCCGCCTCCTGCTGGATGCGCTGGAGGCGGCCGGCGGCGTACGCGAACAGGATGATGAGGATCCCCGCCCACAGGAGGCTCGGCCCCGTCGGCTCCGACGTGAGCAGCCAGGTGGGCCACGTGAAGGTCACCGTGGCGAGCATCGCCCCGATGCTCGTGCGCGACGACGCCACGAACAGGCCCGTGGCGTGCGCGGCGCCGAGGACGGCGACGACCGGCGTGACGAGGCCGGCGAGGACGCATCCCGCCAGGACGAGCAGGGGGTGCCGGGACCGGGCGAGGAGCAGCGCGGCGGCCCCGAGCTGGGCCGCCGTCTCGGCCCACGTGGGGGCCCAGCCGAAGCCCGAGCCGGCCCGGAACAGCACCAGGAGGAGGCCGCCCACGGCGCAGACCGAGGCGACGAGCACGTCGATCCGCGTCCGGGCGGGCTCCACGGCCTCAGCGTAGCCAGCCTGCGCGAGACGGCGACCGCACCGGCGCTCGCAGATACCGACGTTCGGAGGTAGGGGAGGCCATCGTTCGGGCGTGCCGCGGGTGGGGCCTCCGGCGGGACGGTGGAGGCATCAGAAAGCCCCACCACATCGAGGGATGATCATGAAGGTCCGTCGCACCGCCACCGTCTCTGCCGTCTCCGCCGCCCTCGCGCTGGGCGCGCCGCTGGCGGCCTTCGCCGGGGAGGGGGACACCACGGCCCCTCCGCAGCCGGAGTCCTCCGCTCCCGCGACCGATCCGGCGCCCGCCGAGGAGGGCCGCGGCGGCGACGGGTCCGGCGACGCGGAGACCTCGTCGTCCTCCGGTGCGACGACGTCTCCGAGCACCTCGGCCTCGTCCGAGACGGTCGCCGCCGAACCGGCCGAGCCGGCCAAGCCGGCTGAGCCTGCCGAGCCCGCTGAGCCTGCCGACCCCGTCGTCGCCCCGGCGCCCGACCAGACGCCCGACGCGGCGACCGACGCGGCGACCGACGAGTCGACCGACGCGGAGCCGGCCGCGGAGAGCGGCTCCGGCACAGCCGACGAGACAGCCGACGACACGGCCGACGATGCCGCCGGAACCTCTGAGGACGGCGAGCCCGCGCAGGAGGAGGCACGGACCTCCGAGGAGGCGCCGTCGGCGACGACGGCCGAGGACACCGCTGCTGAGGACGCTCCTGCCGAGGACGCTCCCGCCGAGGACGCCGCGCCGGCAGGCGCACCCGCGACGACCGCCCGGGGCGCCGCCCCTGCGGCGTCGTTCCTCGCGGCCACCTCCGCCGCCTACCCCGACTCCGCGTACGAGCCGCACTGGCACGACGGCGGTCAGGACGGCTTCTCCTGCGACTACTGGTACTTCCTGGAGCCCGCCGAGGGCGGCTCGGGCAAGGACTGGAGCGGCTGGGGCGGGCAGCCGCAGCTGCACATCCTCCACCACACGCTGGTGGACGACGACGGCACCGTCCACATGGTCTACGACCGGGACATCGCCGGCTCGTGGTACCACGCCTGGTCGGGCGACGAGAGCGTCACGCCCGACGCGGACGGCATCCACTGGGAGAACACGTCCGCCCAGCAGACCGTGCTCGTCAACGGGTACAAGGGCGGCAACGACCTGACCGCGCGGGCGGCCGACGCCCAGCGGCTGCTGGAGCGCGCCGGCGTGACCCTCCAGCCCGGCACGAGCTGGGAGACGTACCTCGGCTGGTACCAGTCGTCCATCGACGCCGGCCAGTACACGCAGGAGCAGGTGCGCGAGTGGTGGCAGCAGCAGGTGGACAGCGAGCGCGAGCGCCTCCTGGACTACACGGCGTACGAGGCCACCCAGTTCGCCGTCTGGTACTTCTCCACCGGCCACGAGGTGATGGGCCTGCTGTTCGACGTCGACGCGAACAACCACGTCACCGTCTCCGAGAAGGCGCTGCAGCAGTTCGAGGCGTCGGACGAGGACTGGACGCGCAACTGGGACGAGGGCTACAACAGCGACCGGCGGGCGACGCTGAAGACCGCGGCCTGGCTGATCGAGCAGGGTCTGACGACGAACGTGGTCATGCCGCAGCCCGGCTTCACCAGCAACGGCTACGTGCGTCACGCCGACGGGACGACCGACTACGGCTTCACGGCCTCGCTGGTCGGCGGGACCGGCGACGTCCACGTCGAGCTCCGCACGGCGGACGGCGCCCCGGTGCCTGACGGCGTCGTGCTCGTGGACGCGCAGGGCCGCGTCGTCGACAGCGTCACCCCGGGACAGAAGGTCTTCGTCCGCGTCCCCGCCGGGACGAAGGTCGCCGACCTCCCGACGTTCCAGCTCTGGGGCTCCGCCGAGGGCACCGAGCAGGGCAGCCCGCACTTCTACACCGGCTGGGACCACAACAACCACGGTGAGGGGACGACCGACCCCGAGACGGGGCAGTGGACGCCGTCCCAGTTCCAGCACTGGTTCATCGGCCTGGGCGAGCTCGACCGTCCCTCGACCGCCTGGGACTGGGTCGGTGTGACGCTGGCGGACGAGCATGAGGACCCGACCGACCCGACCGACCCGACCGACCCGACCGACCCGACCGACCCGACGGACCCGACGGACCCGACGGACCCCACCGACCCGACGGACCCGACGGACCCGACGGACCCGACGGACCCGACGGACCCGACGGACCCGACGGACCCCGCGGACCCCGCCGACCCGGCGGACCCGGCTGGCCCCGCCGACCCGGCTGGCCCCGCCGACCCGGCTGACCCGACGAACCCCGCCCACCGCACGGACGAGGGCGGTACCTCGGGCCGGACCCCCGCCCCGAGCGCCCCGGTGTACGTCAGCCACGAGGGCACCGTCGTCGCGGCGGCGGACTCGGCGGACCCGACCAACCTCGGCCCGTCGGACGCGCGACAGACGGCCCAGGTCGCCGTCACCGCGCCGGAGCGGTTGGCGCAGACCGGCAGCGACCCGGCCCTGCTCGCCGCGAGCGCGCTGATCGTGCTCACCGGCACCGGGCTCGTCCTGGCCGGGCGCCGGCGCCACGGGGACGCCGACGCGACGCACGTCGAGTGACCGGACGCTGACCGCGCGGGCCTCGCACCTCCGGGTGCGGGGCCCGCGCGTCGTCGCTATGTCCGCGACCTCTTCACCAACCCCCGCGGGTGAAGTTCTGGTAACGGGCGGTGCTCAACACCTCGGCTGACCGGGTGCTTTGCGCAGTCGGTCGTGTGCGTGCTCGCCGTTGCCCGGTTGCCGCAGGCTGCGTTCCCTTCAAGGCTTGCCAGGTACCCGTTCTGCGCGGCGAGGCCGCGCTTGCAACGTGCCCGGGAGCCATGCGGCTCGGGCACTTCCTGTGCCGTCGACGCTGTCGTCGAGGCACACCTGCACTCAAGTGGGAGGGGACTCACGATGAGATCGGTACGAAGGTTGATTGCCGGCGTTGCCGCCGGTGGAACGCTGGCCGCGGTAGGGCTGTTGGCCAGCGCCATGCCTGCCCAAGCGGACGAGGTCGTGCTGGAAGGGTCCGGTTTGAGGGTCGTGATCAGCGACGACGTCCTGGAGCCGGGTCAGACGTTCACCGTCGACGTGAGCTTCACCAACGACACAGGCGGGCCGCTTCTCGACGGCGCCGCCTTCAGCGGCGATCCCACCGATCTGGCGTCGGAGTTCGCGTTCGTGTCATGTACTGCTTCGGCCGGCGCGACGTGCGCTGGCGCTGGCGGACCGGGTGGTGTCGGGTTCTACCTGGACTTCCCGACCCCGCTCCCGGCCGGGGCCGTGGTCACCGGGACGTTCGAGTTCGTCGTCAACGACGACGCGCCCAGCGGCCACACCGACACGTTCAATACCAGGATCCAGCTCTGCCCCGTCGGTGAGAAGTGCACGATCGCCAGCGCTGGTCAGACAACCCTCACGATCGCCCAGGCCGAGGCCGACATCGCGGTCGGCCTGGATGCGACCGCGGGATTGCTGTCCTCGCGAATCACCTACGACGTGACGGCGGCGAACACCGGGCCGGGCGACGTGGACTCGGCGACCATCGTGGTGGACCTTCCCGTCCAGGTCACGTCAGTCTCGGGCCTACCGGCAGGGTGCACCTACGCCGCATCCACCGACGACGTGACGTGCACGACCGGCGCGATCGCTCACGGTGACGAGTTCGCCGGTTCCTTCAACGCCAACCTGGGCCTGTTGTCGATCGGCCAGCTGCCCGCAACAGCAACCCGGACCACGTCTGCACCGACAGACCCGGACGCGACGAACGACACGGCGTCGGCGAACTGCAGCGTCCTCACCAGCCTGCTGGTCTCCTGCCCCTGACAGGCACCAAGGTTC
>NZ_JBHUWC010000056.1:0-21232 GCF_042670225.1 Isoptericola sp. NPDC057191
GGGGGGGGGGGGGGGGGGGGGGGGGGGGGGGGGGGGGGGGGGGGGGGGGGGGGGGGGGGGGGGGGCCCGTGTGGGGGGGGCCCCCCCCCCCCGCGCCGGTCGGGGTGGGTCGAGAGGGCGCTCAGCCCTTGATGCCGGACGACGCGACGCCCTCGATGAATCGCCTCTGGACGACGGCGAACACGACGATCAAGGGGAGGACGGAGATCAGGGCGCCTGCCATGGACACGCCGTACGGGATGATCCCTTGCTCGGTGCCGTTCAGCAGCGCCAGGCCCGCCGTGAGGGTCCGGTCCTCGGCGCTGTTCGTCATCGTCATCGGCCAGATCATGTCGTTCCAGTTCCCGATGAAGTTGAACATGCCGAGGGTCAGCAGCCCCGCCTTCGCGTTCGGCAGGACGATGTTCCAGTAGATCCGGAACTCGGAGGCGCCGTCGATGCGGGCGGCGTTGTCCAGGTCGCGCGGGATCGAGACGAAGAACTGCCTGAGCAGGAAGATCCCGGCGACGTCGGAGGCACGAGGGATCGTCAGGCCGATCATCGTGCCGATCCAGCCCAGGTCCGACAGCATCGTGTAGAGGGGGATCAGCAGCGACTGGAACGGGATCATGATCGTCGCCACGAGGATCCCGAGGATCAGCCCGCGCCCCTTGAAGTCGATGCACGCCAGCGCGTACGCCGCCAAGGAGTTCAGCAGCAGCGACAGGGCGGTGACGATCACCGACATCTGGATGGTGTTCCAGAGCTGGGTCCCGACGGGGATGCGCTCGAACACCCCGGGGAAGTTGTCGAGCGTCCAGTCGTTCGGCAACAGCTGCGGCGGGTAGGAGAGCACCTCGGACTGCGGCGAGAACGCCGTGATGACGATGATCAGCAGCGGGAAGGCGCACACGACGGCCGCGACGGTCGCGAGCAGGAACGCGCTCAGCCTCCCCGCCGCGGTGCTGCGGTGGATGCTGCCGGAGGGCCGCCAGCGCACGGGGCGAGGCGTGCTCTTCGTGGGGAAGGTGATCGCGCTCATGCGATGTCCCTTTCCTGACGCTTGTTGATGGTCAGCTGGATGACCCCGACGATCATCGTGATCGCCATGAGGACGAAGGACAGCGACGACGCGTACCCCTGCTTGAAGCTGGCGAAGCCCTCGGTGTAGACGCGGTAGACGATCGTCTCGGTGCTCCGCTCGGGTCCGCCGCCCGTCATGATGTAGATCTGGTCGAAGGCCTGGAAGCCGAAGTTGGCCGCCAGGATGATGACGTAGGTCATCGTCGGCCGCAGGCCCGGCAGCGTGACGTGCCAGAACCTGCCCCAGGCGCCGGCGCCGTCCAGGTGAGCGGCCTCGTGCTGCTCCGCGGGGATGCCCTGGAGCCCGGCGATGAAGATGACCATGAAGTACCCGAAGGTCTTCCACACGGCCACGAAGATGACGGTCGGCATCGCCCAGGTCGTCGAGTTCAGGAGGTCCGGCATCGTCCGGCCGAACACCTGCTGGAACCAGTACGGCAGGAGCCCGGTGCTCGCGTCGAGCAGGAAGCTGAAGGACAGCGCGGCCACCGCCATCGAGATGATGAAGGGCAGGAACACCACGGTCCGGAAGAACCCGCGCATCACCAGGTCCTTGCGGTTGAGCAGGAGGGCCATCGCGATCGCCGTGCCGATCACCAACGGGGTGAAGGCCACCGCGTACACCAGCGTGTTGACGATCGCGCCACGGGTGTCGTCGTCCGTGAAGATCCGGGCGTAGTTGTCGAGGCCGATGAACTCCGGCTGGTTGAGCCCCGTGGAGTCGGTGAACGAGATCCACAGCGCGTAGAACGTCGGGTAGAACACCCAGATCGCCAGGATCACCAGGGCCGGGAGGAGGAATGCGATTCCTGCACGCATCCGTCTGCCCTGCGCCTTGGGCCTGCGACTGCTCACCGGCGTCGAGGACCGGGAGTCGTTCGCCCTGGTGACCGACCACCTGGACGACTTGTAGACCACTTGTTCGGACACTGCGGCGACACCATCCTTCAGGGAGGTCCGAGACGGGCACCCGGTGGGCCGGCCGGGCGTACCCGGCCGACCCACCGTCCCGTCACTCGTTGGAGAGGTAGCCGTCGACCTTCGCGGCGGTGCTGGTGAGCAGATCCTGGACGTTGCCGCCCTTCGCGATCTGCGTCGTCATCGCGTCCGTCTCCTTGGTGATGTCGGTCACCGTGGTCGAGATGCCGGTGGCGTAGTAGAACGAGTGGTCCGAGGCCTTCGCCAGCTCGGCGATGATCGGGTAGGCGAAGTCGTCCTCGGCGATGTCGTCCCGGTTCGGCGGGTAGTAGGACTCGGTCCACACGACCTGCTGCTCCTGCGAGTTCCAGAAGTCCTCGAAGCCGAACGAGCAGGCCATCTCCTCGTCGGTGTCGTTCATCGACGTGGCGTACCAGTAGTTGTAGACGCCGGCCACCCAGTCGCTGGGCCAGTGGAACATGCCGACGTCGATGCCGAACGAGTCGGCCGAGGTGATCTCCCACGGCCCGTTGTAGATCATCGCCGCGCGGCCGGAGCCGAACAGCTCCATCGCGGCCGTGTTGTCGAGGCCGGTCGGGCTGACGCCGTCCTGCCAGACCTTCTGCCACTGCGTCATGGTCTCGACGTTCTCGGGCGAGTCGATGTGCTGCTTCCCGTCGGTGATGAAGTCGCCGCCGCCGGAGTGCAGCATCGTCGAGAGCATGCCGGCGTCCATGTCCTGCAGCGCCATGCCGTACTGCTCGGGCGTCCCGTCGTCGTTCTTGTCGATCGTCAGCTTGTGCGCGACGTCGATGAGCTCGTCGATGGTCGTCGGGTAGTCGGCGTCGGTCAGGCCGGCCGCCTTCCACAGCTTGGGGTTGTAGTAGACCGCGAACGGCGTGACGCCCATCGGGACGCCGTACGTCTCGCCGTCCCAGGTGACCTGGCTGGCCATCGCGTCGTAGTAGGCGGTCGAGCTCGGGTAGGTGTCGGTGTCGTCGTAGAACGCCTGCTGCGAGAGGAAGGCGCCCTGGTCGGCGTAGCCGAGGCCGGTGTCGACACCCTGGACGACGAGGTTGGGTCCGTTGCCGGCGCCGAGGCTCGTGAGGAGCTTCTCCGAGATCGACGTCCAGGCGAGGGGCTCGGACTTCACGACGCACTTGTCCTGGGACTCGTTGTACGCGGCGACGATCTTGTCCAGGACCTTGCCGTCGGCCTCGGTGTAGCCGTGCCAGAGCAGGATGTCGGTGGCCCCGCCCGACGACGCCGAGTCGCCGGAGCCGCCGCCCGAGCAGGCGCTCAGTGCGAGCGCGGCCGCGGCCGTGAGCGCCCCCACGGTCATGAACCTGCGTGAACGAAAGTACATCTGATCCTCCTCGATCAATGGGTCGATCGTCCCGGTCCCGTCTCGGCCGACGAAGCACTGCGGTGTGCGGCACGTCCGCCACCCCGCGGGACGCCTCGTCGCTTACAACGATGGAATGGAATGTAACGCAGGCCACATCGGCCGACAACGGCCGTGACCGAATCGTGATTCGATCCGGGAGAAAAGCCTGTGACCTGCATCGACGCTGCCGAAGGTGGCCTTCGGCTCGCGGAGCGAGCCATGCTGGGGAGGTCGGAAACCTGCCCTGACTTGCAACGATGCAAGTCCGGGCCGCGCAGGGCGGCGGTCGACCAGGCTGGGCTAGCGCGTGCCGGACGGGACGACGCGAGGTGCCCGCGCGCCGGTTTTCACCCGACCGTCGACGTGCGCGCGACCACGTGCTGGTGGGTCAGCACCAGGCGGGGCGCGCCCTCGTAGCCGTCGACGCGCTCCAGCAGCATGCGGACCGCCGTCTCGGCGATCTCCTCACGCCCCGGGTCGATCGACGACAGCGGCGGCGACATGTACTCCGACTCCTGCACGGAGTCGAACCCGATGACCGCGACCTCCTCGGGCACGCGGACCCGGCGCTGGTGCAGCACGTGCAGCGCACCGATCGCCATCGCGTCGTTGAAGCCGAACACCGCGTCCAGGTGCACGCCGGAGTCGAACAGGGCGTTCATCGCGTCAGCGCCCGTCTTGAGGTGCCAGGGCCCGGCCTCCGCCAGCAGCGCCGGGTCGAACGGCAGGCCCGCGTCCTGCAGCGCCAGCCGGTAGCCCTCGAGGCGCAGCGCCGCCGAGCCCACGACCTCGCCCGGGTGGCTGCCGATCACCGCGATGCGCCGGCGTCCGAGCTCGATCAGGTGCCGGGTCGCCGTGCGGGCACCCTCCACGTTGGACATGGTGACGTGGTCGTTCGGGCCGCCGAACATCCGCTCGCCGAGCAGCACGAGCGGATAGTTGACGTTCAGGTGCTCGATGTCGTCCTGTCCCAGCGCGAGGGGCGAGAACATGAGGCCGTCCGTGACCAGGCGCAGCTCCGAGCCGAGCACGGCGAGCTCCCGCTCCCGCTCGGCACCGGTCTGCTCGATGAGCACCCGCAGACCGTGGGCGTCGGCGGCCTTCATCACCGAGTCCGCGAGCTCCGCGAAGTAGGGGACGTTGAGCTCCGGCACCGCCAGCCCGACCATGCCCGACCGGCCGCGACGCAGGTTCCGAGCGGTGATGTTCACCTGGTAGCCGAGCTCCGCGATCGCGGCCTCGACGCGAGCGCGCGTCTCCTGCCGCACCATGGGGAAGTCGTTGATGACGTTGGACACCGTCTTGATGGACACTCCGGCGCGCCCGGCCACGTCCCGCATCGTCGCGGCAGACCTGCTCGCCACCCCGAGGCCTCCTTCGCCGCTCGACCATCCGTTGGCACGATTCTGCCGCACCCCGACAGAACGCGTCGACGGCTTCCCCTCGCCCGGCCTCACACCGAGAAGTACTTCGCCTCCGGGTGGTGGAAGACGAACGCGTCGGTGGACTGCTCCGGGTGCAGCTGCAGCTCGTCGGACAGGGTGACGCCCACGCGCTCGGGGCGGAGCAGCTCGACCACCTTGCGGCGGTCCTCCATGTCCGGGCAGGCGGGGTAGCCGAGCGAGAAGCGGGCGCCGCGGTACTGCAGCTTGAACAGGCCCTCCACGTCCGCCGGCTCCTCGTCCGCGAAGCCCAGCTCGTCGCGCACGCGGGAGTGCCAGAACTCCGCCAGCGCCTCCGTGAGCTGTACCGACAGGCCGTGCAGCTCCATGTACTCGCGGTAGGCGTTGGCCTCGAACAGCTTCGCGGTGTGCCCCGACACCGCGTCGCCGACGGTGACGAGCTGGACCGGGAGCACGTCGAACCGGCCCGACTCCTCGGCGAACGAACGCGGCCGGACGAAGTCCGCCAGGCACAGGTGCCGGTCCCGCCGCTGGCGCGGGAAGTGGAAGCGCAGGCGCTCGGTGCCCGGCTCACCGCCCGACCCGCCGTCCGGTCCGTCGTGATGGGCCACCACGACGTCGTCGCCCTCGGACCAGACCGGGAAGTACCCGTACACCACGGTCGGGTCCATGATCTGGTCGGTGCGGACGCGCTCGAGCCACGCGGCCAGGCGCGGCCGGCCCTCGGTCTTCACGAGCTCCTCGTACGACGCGCCGTCGTCCCCGCGGCCGGGCTTCAGACCCCACTGGCCCATGAAGGTCGCACGCTCGTCGAGGAATGCGGCGTAGTCGGCCAGCTGGATGCCCTTGACCACCCGCGTGCCCCAGAAGGGCGGCGTGGGCACGGGGTTGTCGGCGGCCACGTCGGAGCGCGCGGGCAGGTCCTCCGGGGCCGTCTCGGTGACGGTGACGACGCCGTGCCGGCGCTTGCGCAGCGGGGGCAGCCCCACCGACTCCGGGTCCGCGCCGCGGGCGATCGCCACCAGCGGCTCCATGAGGCGCAGCCCCTCGAAGGCGTCCTTGGCGTAGCGCACCGTGCCGGGGAAGGCGGACGCCAGGTCGTCCTCGACGTACGTCCGGGTCAGGGCCGCGCCACCGAGCAGCACCGGCCAGCGCTTGTCCAGCCCGCGGGCGGCGAGCTCGGCGAGGTTCTCCTTCATCACGACGGTCGACTTCACCAGCAGGCCGGACATGCCGATGACGTCCGCGCCGTGCTCCTCGGCCGCCTCGATCATGGCGCTCACCGGCTGCTTGATGCCGATGTTCACGACGGTGTAGCCGTTGTTGGTGAGGATGATGTCCACGAGGTTCTTGCCGATGTCGTGCACGTCGCCACGCACGGTGGCCAGCACGACGGTGCCCTTCGACCGGCCCTCCTCGCCCTCGACCTTCTCCATGTGCGGCTCGAGCAGCGCGACCGCCGTCTTCATCACCTCGGCGGACTGCAGGACGAACGGCAGCTGCATCTGGCCGGAGCCGAAGAGCTCGCCCACCACCTTCATGCCGCCCAGCAGGTGCGTGTTGACGATGTCGAGCGCCTTCATGCCGCTCGCCAGCGCCTCGTCGACGTCGTCCTCGAGGCCCTTGCGCGCGCCGTCGACGATGCGGCGCTCCAGGCGCTCGCCGACGGGGAGCGCGGCCAGCTCGGCGGCCCGCTGGTTACGCAGGGCGGTGGCGTCCACGCCGGAGAACAGCTCGAGCAGGTGGGCCAGGGGGTCGTGGACGAGGTTGCCCTCGTCGTCGTACCGGCGACGGTCCCAGACCAGGTCCTCCGCCGCCTGCCACTGCTCGTCCGAGATGGCGGTACGGGGCAGGATCTTTGCGGCGTGCACGATGGCGGAGTCCAGGCCGGCCTGGGTCGCCTCGTGCAGGAAGACCGAGTTGAGCACGGCGCGCGCCGCCGGGTTGAGGCCGAACGACACGTTGGACACGCCGAGCGTGGTGTGCACGCCCGGGTAGCGCGCCGTGATCTCGCGGATCGCCTCGATCGTCTCGATCGCGTCGCGGCGCGTCTCCTCCTGGCCGGTCGCGATCGGGAAGGTCAGCGCGTCGACGATGATGTCGTCCACGCGCATGCCCCAGTCGCCCGTGAGCTGCTCGATGAGGCGCGTCGCGATCGCCACCTTGGTGGCCTGCGTGCGCGCCTGCCCCTCCTCGTCGATCGTCAGCGCGACGACGGCGGCGCCGTGCTCGCGCACCAGCGGCATGATCTTCGCGTACCGCGAGGTGGGGCCGTCGCCGTCCTCGAAGTTCACCGAGTTCACGACGGCGCGCCCGCCGAGCAGCTCGAGCCCCGCCTGCAGCACGGCAGGCTCGGTCGAGTCGATCACGAGCGGCAGCGTGGACGCCGACGCGAGCCGGGACACGACCTCCCGCACGTCGGCGACGCCGTCACGACCCACGTAGTCGACGCAGACGTCGAGCAGGTGCGCGCCGTCGCGCGTCTGGGCGCGTGCGATGTCGACGACGTCGTCCCAGCGGCCCTCGAGCATCGCCTCGCGGAACGCCTTGGACCCGTTGGCGTTGGTGCGCTCGCCGATCGCCAGGTACGAGGTGTCCTGGCGCAGGTCGGTGTGCGAGTACAGCGACGCGACGCCGTTCTCCCGCTGCGGGTGGCGGTCGGGCAGCTCCTTGCCGCGCACCGCCTCGACCACCTGGCGCAGGTGCTCCGGCGTCGTGCCGCAGCAGCCGCCCACGAGGCCGAGGCCGAACTCCTGCACGAACTGCGTGTGCGCCGCGGCGAGCTCCGCGGGCGTCAGCGGGTACACCGCGCCGTGCGGCCCCAGCTCCGGCAGCCCGGCGTTCGGCATGCAGGTCACCGGGACCTCGCTGTGCCGGGCCAGGTGGCGCAGGTGCTCGCTCATCTGGTCGGGTCCGGTGGCGCAGTTCAGGCCGATGGCGTCCACGCCGATCGCCTGGAGCGTCGTGAGCGCGGCACCGATCTCGGAGCCCATGAGCATGGTGCCGGTCGTCTCCACGGTGACCGACACGATGACGGGCACGTCGCGGCCGGTCTCCGCGACGGCGTCGTGGCAGCCCGTCACGGCGGCCTTGGCCTGCAGCAGGTCCTGGCTGGTCTCCACGAGCAGCGCGTCGGCGCCGCCCTCGATCAGCCCGGCCGCCTGCTCGGCGAACGTCGTGCGCAGGTGCGCGTAGGTCGTGTGGCCCAGGCTGGGCAGCTTGGTGCCCGGGCCCATCGAGCCGAGCACCCACCGCGGGCGGTCCGGGGTGGCGAACGCGTCCGCGCGACCACGGGCCAGCGCCGCGCCGGCGCGCGCCAGCTCGCGGATACGGTCGTCGATCCCGTAGTCGGACAGGTTCGACCAGTTCGCGCCGAAGGTGTTGGTCTCGATCGCGTCGACGCCCACCTGGAGGTACGCGTCGTGGACACCGGAGATGATGTCGGGGCGCGAGACGTTCAGCACCTCGTTGCAGCCCTCGTGACCCTCGTAGTCCTCGAGGGTCGGGTCCGCGGCCTGGATCATGGTGCCCATGGCGCCGTCGGCCACCACGACACGTGTGCGGAGGGCCTCGCGAAGGGCGGTGGACCGGGCGTCGGCAGCGGCAGGATCGAGCGTGGTCGTCACCCGTGCAGCGTAACGGCGCGCGAGGCCGTCCGGTCGGCGCGTCCACAGGCGCCGAACGACCCTCAGAGCAGCGGCGCGCCGTTCACGGTCAGCAGGATCGAGTACACCGACGTCGACGCCGTGACGAACAGCCGGTTGCGCTTGCGGCCGCCGAACGCGAGGTTCGACGCCTCCTCCGGCACGCCGACCCGCCCCAGGAGCGTGCCGTCGGGGTCGAGGACGTGGAGGGCGCGTCCGGCAGCCACCCAGACGCGGCCACCGGTGTCGACGCGGACGCCGTCCGGCCCGCCGTCGAGGTCTGCGAGGACGTCGCCCCCGGAGATCCGGTCGCCGTCGACGTCGAAGACCCGCACGTGCTGGTGCTGCGTGTCGGCGACGTACAGGCGGCTGCCGTCCTCCGACAGCGCGAGCCCGTTGGGTCGCTCGAAGTCCGTGGCGACGGCGTCCACCCCGCCGGTGACCGGGTCGACCCGGTAGAGGTGGCAGCCGTCGATCTCCGGCTCGGCGCGCTCACCCTCGTAGTCGCTGGCGATGCCGTACGGCGGGTCGGTGAACCACACCGCGCCGTCCGCCGACACCACCACGTCGTTCGGGCTGTTCAGGCGCCGTCCCCGCCAGCGGTCCGCGAGCACGGTCGTGCTGCCGTCGTGCTCGGTCCGCTCCACCCGGCGCGAGCCCTGCCGGCACGTGACCACCCGCCCCTGCCGGTCGATCGTGCGACCGTTCGCGTAGTCGGCCGGCGCCTCGAAGACGCTCACCGAACCGTCCGTCTCGTCCCACCGCAGCACGCGGTCGTTGGGGATGTCGCTGAACAGGAGGTAGCGGCCGGCCGGCACGTAGAGCGGACCCTCGGTCCAGCGGGCGCCGGTCCAGAGGCGCTCGAGGCGGCCGTCGCCGCCCACGGCGGCGAAGCGCTCGTCGAGGCGCTCGTACACGGCGGGGACGGTCTCGGTCATCGCGCGCTCCGGCGGTCGGGGATCCGTGCAGGTCAGGAGGCTGCACGGTGTCACACGGCGCTCGACGGCGGCAACCGGGCGCCCGCGGGCGGCTCTTCGAGGTCGTGGTCGAGGTCGTGGCCCGGCGCCGCGAAAACACGGTGCGTCCGGCGGGCGGCGGACCTAGCGTGAGGGCATGCCGCACCCCGACCTGCTCGCGCCTCTCGCCGAGCGCGCCGCCGCCCCCGCCGTCCTGCCCGCGCTGACGGCGGGCGGCCTGACCTGGCGTCCGGCCACGCCCGACGACGCGCAGGCCCTCCTGGACCTGCGGAACCTCGTCGCCGAGGCCGACCACGAGCCCTACCGGGAGACGCTGCCGGAGATCGTCGAGATCCTGGAGGCGCCGTGGCGCGACCTCGGGGCGGACACGGTGCTCGGCCTCGACGCCGCGGGCAGGCTGTGCGCCTACGGCTACGTCGAGTCGATGCCCGGCGACACGCTGCTGGTGCGGGCCTTCCTGTGGGGAGCCGTGCATCCCGAGCGTCGGGGCGAGGGCATCGGGCGCGAGCTCTTCGCCTGGCAGGTCGCGCGGGCGCGCCAGGTGCTCGCCGCCTGCGGCAAGGACGTCCCGGCGCGGATCGCGAGCTTCGTCGAGGACGACGCCCCCGCCGCGAAGGTGGGGCTCTACGAGCGGGCCGGCTTCACGCCGCGCCGCTACTACTCCGACCTGGAGCGGGACCTGCGCGACCTGTCGGCCCGTCCGGTGCCCGCCGTCGCACCGGACGGCGGGCTGCGCCTGGTGCCGCTCGGCGACGAGCACGACGAGGCCACCCGGCTCGCGCACAACGACGCGTTCCGGGACCACTGGGGCAGCCAGCCGATGACCCCGCAGCAGTGGCGCAGCGGGCGCAGCATGTACGCGCCGGAGTGGTCCTTCGTGGTGCTCGACCCGGCCCCGGACGTCGACGCCCTGCTGGCCGACCCGGCCACGGACGCGGAGACCGCTGCCGCGCTGCGGGCGGGAGAGCCCCTCGTCGTCGGCTACCACATCGCCTCCCGGTACACCGAGGACTTCGCCGTGCGCGGGTACCCGTTCGGCTACACCGACATCCTGGGCGTGCGCCGCGCGTACCGGGGACGCAAGGTCGCCGTCGCGCTCCTCGCCGCAGGGATGCGGGCGTTCGCCGCCGACGGGATGGCGGCTGCCGCGCTCGACGTCGACACCCAGAACCCGAGCGGGGCGCACGGGCTGTACGCGAGCCTGGGGTACACCAAGCGGCACGGCTCGCGGCTGCTGTCCATCGAGCTCTGAGGTCGGCCGCGGCGCGGCCCCTCCCCACCAGCGGCAGGTTTCGGTCGAGGGGCCCGGTGGGCCTAGGCTGCGCGGCGTGACCGACGTCGTTCATCCCGGGCTGCTCCCCGCGCCGCCGCAGCGGCTCCTGCCCACCGCGTGCTCGCGCGCGGCCGCCGTCGCCCTGACGATGATCACCGTGCTCCACCTCGTGGCGCAGCTGGGCGAGGCGAGCGCCTGGGCACGTGCGACGCAGGGGTGCCTCATGCCCCTGCTCGGCGCCACCCTGTGGTGCGCGGCGCCGGCGCCCCGGTCGCGCCTGGTGCGGCTGGTGCTGGTGGCGCTCGGCCTGTCCTGGCTCGGGGACACGGTGCCCGCGGCCTTCACCGGCGACACCGCGTTCCTCGCGATGGTCGGCTGCTTCCTGCTCGCGCAGGTGGCGTACGTCGTCGCGTTCTGGCCCGCCCGCGGGACGAGCGTCGCGCGACGCCCGGTGCTCCTGCTGCCCTACGCCGTCGCGGCTGCGGTGCTCGTGGGCGTGTGCGCCGCCGGGGCCGGTCCGCTGCTGGCGGCCGTCGTCGTGTACGGGGTGTGCCTGGTCGCGACGGCGGTGCTGGCCACGGGCGTGCACCCCCTGGCCGGTGTCGGCGGGGCGGTCTTCCTGGTGTCCGACGCGATGATTGCGCTGGGGGCGTTCACCGACTGGTTCGCTCCGCCGTCGCCGGGGTTCTGGGTGATGCTGACGTACGTCGCCGGTCAGGCGCTGATCGTGGCCGGGGTGCTGGCGCGCAGCTCCAGCCAGGTCTCCGGCTCGGGGACCGGCGCGAACCCGAGCCGGTCGTAGACCGGGCGGCCGTCGGCGGACGCCCGCAGCAGGACGCGCTTGAGGCCGAGGGGTGCGACGTCGCCCAGCGCTGCGGCGACGAGGGCGGTCCCCAGCCCCCGGCCACGGTGCGAGGGTGCGACGACGACGTCCGCGAGCCAGGCGAACGTGGCGCCGTCGGTGACGAGGCGGGCATAGGCGACCAGCTCGCCGGTGGACCGCAGGAGCACGCCGTGGTTCCGCGAGCCGGCGAACGCGGCGGCCTGGACCTCGCGGGAGCGGCCCGCAGCCCAGTACGCGTGCTCGGCCAGGAGGGCGTGCACCTGGTCGGTGTCGAGGCGTGCGGGGTCCGCGGTGAGCTCGTAGGCGGGGTCGATGGCGTCGTCGGGCATGAGGGGAGTGAATCAGGCCGGGTGTCGGCGGTCACCCCCAATCTCGCCTCATGGACGTCATCCCGGTTCCCGGGCTCTGGTCTCACCGGTTCCGTGTGGGACGACGTCGTCCCCTCCTCGGTCAGCCGATCGCGGCGACGGGGACGCTCAGCGGCTGACCCGAGCCGTCCCGGCGGTCGGTGCTCTCCGGCAGCTCGACCGGCTGTCCGGCGCCGCCCACCGCGCGCGCGGGTCCCTCGCCCACCCAGGCGAGCACCAGGCCGTCCTCGCCCTTGAGGAAGCGGTGCGCTCGGACGCCGCCGGTGCCTCGGCCCTTGCCCGGGTACAGCTCGTACGGGGTGACCTTGGCCGAGCCGCCGCCCGTGCCGGGCAGGGCGCCCGAGGTCCCGGCGACGGTGACGACGGTGTGCAGGTCGCGCGTCGCGGCGCGCGCGACGCCGAAGAAGACGACCCGCTGGCCCGCCGCGAGGCGGATGCCGGCCATGCCGGCGGCGGCCCTGCCCTGCGGCCGCACGGCCGAGGCGTCGAAGTGCAGGAGGCTCGCGTCGGAGGTGACGAACACCAGCTCGTCGTCGTCGCCCACGGGCGCGGCACCCACGACCCGGTCCCCGTCCTTGAGCGCGATGACGTCCCACTCGTCGCGGTTGGCGGGCACGTCGCCGGCGGCGACCCGCTTGACGACACCGTTCGCGGTGCCGAGCGCGAGGGTCGGGGCGTCCTCGTCCAGGGAGACGACGGCGAGCGTGCTCTCGCCGGACGCGAGCGCGACCAGCTCGCTGACGGGCAGGCCGCCGGACAGCGACGGGGGACCGTCGACCGGCGGGAGAGCGGGCAGGTCGAGCACCGAGACCCGCAGGAGCCGTCCGGCCGTCGTGACGAGGCCGATGTCGCCGCGGGTCGACGTCGCCACGTCCCCGCGCACCGCGTCGTGGGCGTGCCGGCGCCCCGAGCGCTCGACCGGGGCGTCGGCGGCCTCGCCGGACGTGCGGGCGAGCAGGCCTGTCGCCGACAGCAGCACGCGCGTGGGGGAGTCGGCGATCTCCAGGCTGATGGCGGGGGCCTTGCTGCGCCCGTTCGTCACGGCGGGAGCGGTGGCGCCGCCGGCGGAGTCGAGCAGCACGGTGCGGCGCGGCGTGCCGTACGTGGTGGCGACCTCGCCCATCTCCGCGCTCACGACGGCCCGCAGACGGGCGTCGTCGGCGAGGATCTCCTGGAGCTCCGCGATCTCGCGCTCCAGCTCCGACTGCTCCTTCTCCAGCTCGATGCGGGAGAACCGGGTGAGCCGGCGCAGCTGCAGGTCGAGGATGTACGTCGCCTGCGGCTCCGACAGGTCGAAGACGCTCATGAGGCGCTCGCGGGCGGCCGCCGCGTCGTCGGACGAGCGGATGACCTGGATGACCTCGTCGATGTCGACGATGGCCAGCAGCAGGCCCTCGACCAGGTGCAGCCGCTCCTGCCGCTTGGCGAGCCGGAACGTCGACCGGCGGCGCACGACGTCGATGCGGTGCTCCACCCACACGCGGAGCAGCTCGAGCAGGCCGAGCGTGCGCGGCTGCCCGTCCACGAGGGCCACGTTGTTGATGCCGAACGAGTCCTCGAGCGGGGTCGTGCGGTACAGCTGCTCGAGCACGGCGTCGGGGTCGAACCCGGTCTTCACCTCGACGACCAGCCGCAGACCGTGCGTACGGTCCGTGAGGTCCTGCACGTTGGTGACGCCCTGGATCTTCTTGGCCTTCACACCGTCGGCGATCTTCTCGATCACCTTCTCCGGGCCGACGCCGTAGGGCAGCTCCGTGACGACGATGCCCTTGCGCCGTGGCGTCACGTTCTCGATCCGCGCCGTCGCGCGGGTACGGAAGGACCCGCGACCGGTGCGGTACGCGTCGCGCACGCCCTCCAGCCCGACGATCTTGCCGCCCGACGGGAGATCGGGACCCGGCACGAACCGCATGACGTCGTCCAGCGTCGCGTCCGGGCGGGTGAGGAGGTGCTGGGCCGCGGCGACGACCTCGACGAGGTTGTGCGGCGCCATGTTCGTCGCCATGCCGACCGCGATGCCGGAGGCACCGTTGACCAGCAGGTTCGGGACGGCCGACGGCAGCACCGACGGCTGCGTGAGCTTGTTGTCGTAGTTCGGGACGAAATCGACGACGTCCTCGTCGAGCCCCGCGGTCATCGCCATCGACGGCGGGGCGAGGCGCGCCTCCGTGTACCGCGGCGCGGCCGGGCCGTCGTCGAGGGAGCCGAAGTTCCCGTGGCCGTCGACCAGCGGCAGCCGCATCGAGAAGTCCTGGGCCAGGCGCACCAGCGCGTCGTAGATCGCGGTGTCGCCGTGCGGGTGGAGCTTGCCCATGACCTCGCCGACCACGCGCGAGGACTTCACGTGCGCGCGGTCCGGGCGCAGGCCCATGTCGGACATCATGTACAGGATGCGGCGGTGCACCGGCTTGAGGCCGTCGCGGGCGTCGGGCAGCGCGCGCGAGTAGATGACGGAGTACGCGTACTCGAGGAACGACGCCTCCATCTCCGCCGCGACGTCGATGTCGACGATCTTCTCGTCGAACGGCTCGTCGGTGGCGGGTGCGCTGCTGCTCTTGCGCGCCATGCGGTGCGGCTCCTGGGACTCGGGGGCTGTCGGTGGGACGGCACCAGACTCTAGTCGCCGGCGCCCACACGGCCGCGCAGGCGCGGCGACGGGCCGGCGGCCGGCCCGCATCGGGCTGTTGTCAGGGCGTCCCGATACTCTGCACGGGTGAACGCCCCCGACCACCCGGACGCTCGACCGGACGCTCAGCCAGGCCCGGAGAACGGCGGGGAGAACGGCCCGGAGTACCCGGTCGCGTGGGAGGCCGACGTGGTGCTGCGCGACGGCTCGACGATGCACCTGCGTCCGCTGCGGTCCGAGGACGCCGACGCCATCCAGCGCTTCCAGGAGGCCCAGTCGGAGCGCTCGGCGTACTTCCGCTTCTTCGCCCCGGTGCGGCGGCTCACCGAGCGCGAGCTGAACCGGCTCACCCACCTCGACCAGCACGACCGGGTGGCCCTGGTCGGGGTGCGCCCGGGCGTCGACGACGCGGGGCGCCCGCGCGAGGACGTGCTCGGCGTCGCGCGCTACGACAAGATCACCGACACCGAGGCGGAGGTCGCGTTCAACATCGCGGACGCGATGCAGGGCAAGGGCCTGGGCTCCGTGCTGCTCGAGCACGTCGCGGCCGCGGCGCGCGAGCGGGGTGTCCGCCGTTTCACCGCCGACGTGCTGCCGCAGAACTCCTCGATGCTCGCCGTCTTCCGGGACGCCGGGTACGCGATCAGCCAGCACCTGGACGACGGCGTGGTCACCGTCGCGTTCGACCTCGACCCCACCGAACGTTCCCGTGAGGTGATGGCCGACCGCGAGCACCGCGCGGAGGCGCGGTCGATGCAGGCCCTGCTGTCCGCGCGCCGCGTCCTGCTGGTCGGGCCCGGCCCCGTCGGGACGTCGCCGGCGACGCCCGAGCACCACCTGGCCCAGCGGGTGGTCGACGCCGCCCTGGCCGACCCGGGGGACACCGAGCTCACCGTGCTCGGCGCCCCTGTCGCGGTCCCGCGGGGCGGGCACGCCGCGGCAACGGGGATCACGGTCGCGGCGTCCTGGGACGACGTGGGGGACGTCGACGTCGCCCTGCTCGCCGTCCCGCCCGACCAGGCGGTCGCAGCAGTCCGGCGGCTCACCGGGCGGGGCGCGCGCGGCGTCGTCGTGCTCGCCGCCGGGTACGCGGAGACGGGCCCGGACGGGCTGGCGCGGCAGCGCGAGCTGGTCCGCGCCGCCCACGCGGGCGGGATGCGTGTGGTGGGCCCCGCGTCGTTCGGGCTGCTGACCACCACCCCGGGGGCGCGGCTGCACGCCAGCCTCGCCGAGCGGCCGCCGCGCGCCGGGGTCGTGGGCATGTTCTGCCAGTCGGCCCCGGCTGCCGTCACGCTCACCCGCACGCTCGAGCGACGCGGCCTGGGAGTCTCGGCGCTGCTGTCGGCGGGGCACCGGGCCGACGTGTCGGGCAACGACCTCATGCAGTTCTGGCAGGACGACCCGCGCACCGCGGTCGTGTGCCTCTACCTCGAGTCCATCGGCAACCCCCGCAAGTTCTCCCGGATCGCGCGCCGGCTCGCCGGCGTCAAGCCTGTCGTGGTCGTCGTCGCGGGCCGCTCGGGGCAGGTCGTCCCGCCGGGGCACGCCGTCCGCGCGACCCGCGCGCCCCGTCGCCTCCTCGACGAGATGCTGCGCCAGTCCGGCGTCATCCGGGCGGACAACACCCACCAGCTCATAGACGTCGCGCAGGTGCTGGCCCACCAGCCGCTGCCCGCCGGAGGGCGGGTGGGCATCCTCGCGTCGTCGGCCGCCCTCGCCGCGCTCGTGGCCGAGGCCGCCGCCGCGGCAGGCCTCGTCGTCGCGGCGTCGTCGGACTTCCTGCCCCCGGACGCGTCGGACGAGCAGATCGCGCAGGTCACCGGTGCCTTGTACGCGCCCGGCGCCTGCGACGTCGTCGTCGCCGTCGACGTGCCTGTCGTGGTGCCCCGCACGGGCGCGGTGGCCCGCGCGGTCGCCGAGGCTGCCGCCCGCACCGGCCGCACGACCGTCGCCTCCATGCTCGGCCTGAGCGGCCTGCCCGACGAGCTCGCCGCGACGGGCCCCGACGGCACACCCGTGCGCATCCCCGCGTTCTCCACCCCCGAGGACGCCGTGACCGCCCTGGGCAAGGTCGTCACCTACGCCCGCTGGCGCACCGAGGACCGCGGCACGCACGTGCGCCCCGACGGCGTGGACGCGCGCCGCGCCCGGCGCCTCGTGGAGGGCTGGCTCGCCGCGGCAGAGGGCGGCGACGGCCGCACCCTCACCCAGGACGAGACGGCCGAGCTCCTCGGCTGCTACGGGCTGCGGCTCTGGCGCTCGCGGACGGTGCGGACGGCGGACGAGGCGGTGGCGGCGGCGGGCGAGCTCGGCTGGCCGGTCGCCCTCAAGACGGCCTCCAAGGCGCTGCGGCACCGTACCGACCTCGGCGGAGTCCGGCTGGACATCACGGAGGAGGGCGAGCTGCGCGCCGACGTCGAGCGCATGCGGCAGGTCGCCCGCGAGGTGCTGGGCGAGGCCGAGCCCACGATGGAGGTGCAACCCATGGCGCCCGTCGGCGTGCCCTGCGTGATCCGGTCCGGGGAGGACCCGCTGTTCGGCCCGAAGGTGTCGTTCGGGCTGGCCGGCGACGCCACGGACCTGCTCGACGACGTCGCCTACGGCATCCCGCCGCTGACCGACGTCGACGTCGCGGCGATGGTCCGGACGGTGCGCGCCGCGCCCCGGCTGTTCGGGTACGGCGGGGCGCCGGAGGCGGACATCGACGCCCTTGAGGACGTGCTCGCGCGCGTCTCCGTCCTCGCGGACGACCTGCCCGAGCTGGCGTCGCTGGAGCTGTACCCGGTCGTGGCGGGCGCGGCAGGCGTCAGCGTGCTGCACGCCGGGGTGCGGCTGCGCCCGGCCCAGCGTGCCGACGCGCCCCGCCGGGCGCTGCCCGCCTGACCCGTCCGGGGACGGGACGGGGGACGGCGGTGGTCAGTCCCGGCGCGGCGGTGGGAGAATGCGCGGGTGCCGCATGCCACCGCTCGAGACAACCTCCGTGCCGACCTGTCCGCCCACGTGCGCAGGGCCGGGTACTACCCGGACCTCGTGGAGGACGTCCTGGACGTCGCGCTCGCCGACGAGGACGTGCTCGCTCACCTCGTGCAGGCCGAGACCACCTTCGACGACGCGGTGCGCCGGCACCTGACGGTCCTCGCACTCACGCCCACCCGTCTGGTGACCGCGCACGTCGACGACCACGAGGGCGACGCCGCCCACCCGTCGTCCGCGGCGGCCACCACCGAGGCCGTGCCGCTCAGCGAGATCCGGTCGGTCGCGCTCACCCACGTCGTCGACGAGCCGGCGGAGCACCGCCCCGGCGACAGCGCCTCGGAGCTGACGCTCGCGATCGGCTGGGGCGCGGTGTCCCGCATCGACCTGGAGCCGGCGCAGTGCCCCGACCCCGCCTGCGAGGCCGACCACGGGCTCACCGGGCAGCTCACGCCGGACGACGTCGTCGTGCGGGTCAGCGGCGCCGCCGAGGGTCGTGACGCGCTCCGTCGGGCGATGGCGTTCGCACGCTCGTTGTCGGCGGCCACCGGGGCGGGCGGGCGCGCCACCCGATGACGACCTCGGTCGCGCTGCCCGACGACCTGCTCGCGCCGTCGTACGGGACGGGCTCGCTCGCCGCCGTGCTGCCCGCGGTGGCCGGGGCGCTCGGCGTCGACGTCACGACCTCCACCGGCCTCCGGGCGGCCGACTGCCGCGACGCGCTCGGTCTGCCGTCCGACGTGCAGCGCGCCGTCGTGGTCCTGGTCGACGGTCTCGGGCTCGCCAACCTCGCCGAACGGGGCGGCCACGCGCCGTTCCTGCGCTCCCTCGCGGCCGACGGGAGGTCGGTGCTGTCCAGCTTCCCGTCGACGACGGCGGCCGCGCTCGCCACGTTCGGTACCGGGACGGCGCCGGGGCGCACGGGGCTGCTCGGCTACACGCAGCGCAACCCGGCGACCGGAGGCCTGGCCACCACCGTCTCCTGGACGGAGCAGTCCGACCCGTACCGGCGCACCAAGCTGTCGGGCCCGATGCGCGCGGAGCCCGAGGCGCTGCAGCGCGAACCCACCGTCCTGGAGACCCTCGTCGCGCACGACGTGCGTGTCGTGTCGCCCGGACCCGGCCGGTTCGCCGGCTCCGGGATGACCCGCGCGGCGCTGCGGGGCCCGCGCTACGTCTCTGCCGAAGGGCTGGACGCCCAGGTCGGCACGACCGTGCGGGAGCTGCGGGCGCCCGGGCTCGTGTACCTGTACCACGGAGCGGTCGACAAGGCCGGGCACCAGCACGGTCCGCAGTCGTGGCAGTGGGGCGACGCCCTGGAGGAGACGGACTCCGAGCTGCGCCGCCTCGTGCGGTCCGTGCCCCGGGGCACGCTCGTCGTCGTCACGGCCGACCACGGACAGGTGACCGCCGACCCGGCCCGCCAGCACGACGTCGCGACGCAGCCGGAGCTGGCGCGCGACGTCGTCCTGCTCGGCGGCGAGCCACGTGCCACGCACGTGTACGTGTCGCCCGACGCCCACCCGCGCGACGTCGCGGCCCGCTGGTCCGCGGTGCTCGGCGACGACGCGCTGGTCCTGCTGCGCGACGACGCCGTGGCTGCCGGCTGGTTCGGACCGGTGGCCGACCACGTGCTCCCCGCGGTGGGCGACGTGCTGGTCGCAGCGCGGGGCGCGGCGACCGTGGTGGACTCGCGCCTGCACCCCTCCGGCGCGCGCGAGATGCCGGGCGTGCACGGCTCGCTCACGGCCGCGGAGATGATCGTGCCGCTGCTGGTCGTCCAGGCCTGATACAGGCGCCGGGGCGACGAAAATGCCGTGGCGGCCCCGGGACGCGGGTGCCACGATGCCGGGATGGAGCAGCGTGAGCAGCCCGGACCGACGTCCCGGTGGACCCGGGCGACCGTCTACCCGGACATGTGGGTGGACCCGGACGACGACCCGCGGGAGACCACCGGAGCGCTGGTCGACGAGCGGGACGTCCTGCTCGACGCGCTGCGCTCGTACCGGCTCACCCTCGAGATGAAGTGCGCCGACCTGGACGCCGAGCAGCTGGCGCGCCGCTCGGTCCCGCCGTCGACCATGTCCCTGCTCGGGCTGGTGCGCCACGTGACGGAGGACGAGCGGCACGTGCGCCGGATCATGACCGGCGAGGACGCCCCGTGGCTGTACCGCAGCGAGGCGCACCGGGACGGCGACTGGGACGGCGCCGTCGCGGACCCCGCCGTCGTCGAGGAGGCGTTCCTCCGCTGGCGCGAGGAGATGGCGGCCACCGACCGGATGGTCGACGGCTTCGACGATCTCGGCGCCACGAACCAGGGGCTGTCGGACCTCGGCGCGGAGCCGGGCGGGGAGATCTCGCTGCGAGAGCTGCTGCTGGCCCACGTCGAGGAGTACGCGCGGCACTGCGGCCACGCGGACCTGCTGCGCGAGTGCGTCGACGGGCGGGTCGGCCAGTAGCGCCCTCCGGGCCGGCAGGAGCGGGACCGGACCGGACCGACCGGGACAGGACCGGGACAGGAGCCGCACAGGATTCCGGGCAAGATCTGACAGGATCTGCCCATGGCCGAGCTCGTCTTCTTCTCCGGGACCATGGACAGCGGCAAGTCGACGCTGGCGCTGCAGACCGACCACAACCACGCGGCGCGCGGGCGGTCCGGGCTGATCTTCACGCGGGACGACCGGGCGGGGACCTCCCGGCTCTCGTCCCGCCTCGGCCTCGAGGTGGACGCGCGGGAGGTCACCGACGGCACCGACTTCTGGGAGGTGGTGGCCGCGGAACGCCAGTCGGGCCGGGTCGTGGACTACCTCGTGTGCGACGAGGCGCAGTTCTACTCCACGGAGCAGGTCGAGCAGCTGGCCCGGCTCGTGGACGAGGTGGAGCTCGACGTCTTCGCCTTCGGCATCACGACCGACTTCCGCACACGCCTGTTCCCCGGTGCGGCCCGGCTCATCGAGCTCGCCGACCGCATCGAGGTGCTGCAGGTGCGGTCACTGTGCTGGTGCGGGGCCCGTGCCACCCACAACGCGCGCACGGTGGGCGGGGTCATGGTGGTCGAGGGCGACCAGGTGGTCGTCGGCGACGTCGCGGGCGCGCCCGACGGCGGTCCCGTCTCCTACGAGGTGCTGTGCCGGCGCCACCACATGCGCCGGATGACGGAGGCAGACGCCCGGCGGCGTGCGGTCGTCACCGACCAGCTCGACCTGGACGGCGGCGCGTAGCAGGCCGTGTCAGGAGGAGGGGTCAGGAGGAGGGTCGGCCGCCGCCGAACACGATCTCGTCCCAGCTCGGCACCTGGGCACGGCCCTTGCGGCCCGAGCGGCGGGCAGCGGCGGGCTTGTCGTTGCGCGGCGCGGGCGCGGCAGGCTGCGGCCCGGCAGGTCCCGGCGCGGGCGGGGTGCTGGGCGCGGTCCCGTCGTCCACCACGTCCTCGTGCGCGGCGCCGTCCTCGGTCTCGGGGGGCGTCTCGTCCCCCTGCGGCCCGAGGACACCGGGCATGGGGCGACGGGCGCTCCCGGACGGGTGGGTGGTCCGTTCCGGCGCGGCGGTGCGGAGGCCGGCGCGCCGCGACCCGAGGTCGACGACGCTGGCACCAGCCAAGTCGTCGTCGGCCACGTCGTCGCCGGCCTCGGGGACGGGAGGCGACGTGGCCGGCACGGCGGGAACGGGATCGGCTCCGGGAGCGGAGATGCGCCCCACGGGGACCACCGGGGGCACGGGGGCGTTCTCGTCCTGCTGTCCGGGTGCGGTGGAGCGG
>NZ_JBHUWC010000057.1:0-20842 GCF_042670225.1 Isoptericola sp. NPDC057191
CGCCTGGTCCGTGCGACCAGGCGGGGCCGTCGTCGCGCCGTCGGCCCGCGGGCGCCCGCGCCCGTGCGGTGCCATGGTGGACGCATGGCTGGGCGACGGTCTGGGGAGAGTGCGGACGCCCCCGTGGCGCGACCGTGGGTGCGGGGCGCGACGACGGCGGCGGTCGTGGTGGTGGCGCTGGCGCTCCTCGGCGCGTGCGCGGCGGGCCCGAACCCGGGGGTGGACACCTCCACGATCGGTGGGCACGGGCCGTACGGGTTCTGGTGGGGTCTCTGGCAGGGCATGATCCTGCCGGTCACGTTCGTGGTGTCCCTGTTCACCGACTCGGTGTCGGTCTACGAGGTGCACAACAACGGCAACTGGTACGACGTCGGGTTCGTGCTCGGCATCTCGCTCGTCTTCGGCGGCCCGCTCGGCGCGCGGCGCGCGAGGCACTGACGGCCGCGCTCAGCGCGGTACCGCCCGCGGCCGCTCGGCAGGACCGGTCCCCGGACCGCCGTCGCGAGCCGCGCCGTGCTCCTCCGCCGCTCGGGCGATGTTGCGCTGCATCCCGCCGAACACGATGCCGTGGAACGGGCTGATCGCCCACCAGTAGAGCTGGCCGGGCAGCCCCCGGGGGGAGAAGATCGCCCGCTGGCGGAACGTGGGCCGGTCGTCGGGTCCGTCCTCGACGGAGAGCTCGAGCCAGGCGAGGCCGGGCAACCGCATCTCGGCGCGCAACCGCAGCAGGTTCCCGGGCACGACCTTCTCCACGCGCCACCAGTCGAGCGCGTCGCCGGGCTCGAGGCGCAGCGGGTGCCGCCTGCCGCGGCGCAGGCCGGGGCCGCCGAACAGGCGGTCGAGGACGCCTCGGGCCACCCATCCCAGGCGCCAGGAGTACCAGCCGTGCGCGCCGCCGATGCCCTCGATGACGGACCACAGGGACTCGGGGGTCGTGTCCACCTCGCGCGACCGGTCGTCCACCAGCAGGCTGCCGCCGGCCCAGTCGGGGTCGTCGGGCAGGGGGTCGGACGGCGCTCCCTGCGTCGACGCCGAGCTCCAGCTCGTCCGCACGTCCAGGTCACGGATCCGGGCCAGTGCGAGCGCGACCGCGTCGTCGAAGCCGACGAGACCCTCGGGCGGGTCGGGGACGTGGTCGGCGATGTCGTGGTCGTGCGCCACGACCTCGTGCACGAGCGACCCGACGAGGGGGCGCGCGATCGCCGGGGGCACCGGGGTGACCAGCCCGACCCACAGGCTCGCCAGCCGCGGCGTCAGCACGGGGACGGCGCCGATCACGCGCGGCCGGAGCCCGGCGACCGCGGCGTAGCGCTGCATCATCCGGCGATAGGTCAGCACGTCGGGGCCGCCGATGTCGAAGCCGCGGCTGACCGTCTCCGGGATGGCCGCCGCGCCGACCAGGTAGCGCAGCACGTCGCGCACGGCGATGGGCTGGATGCGGTTGTCGATCCACCGCGGGGCGACCATCACGGGCAGGCGCTCGGTGAGGTACCGCATCATCTCGAACGACGCGCTGCCCGACCCCAGGATCACGGCGGCGCGCAGGACGACGGTCGGGACCTCGCCGTCGAGCAGGATCTGCTCCACCTCGCGGCGGGACTGCAGGTGCGGCGACAGATGCTCGGTCTCGGGGTACAGGCCGCCCAGGTAGACGACGCGGCGCAGCCCTGCCTCGGCGGCCGCCGTCGCGAACCCGCGGGCCGTGCTGCGGTCCCGGTCGGCGAACCCCGCCCCCGCCCCGAGAGCGTGGATGAGGTAGTAGCCGACGTCCACGCCGTCGAGCGCGCGCCGCAGGTCGTCGGGCGAGCTCGCGTCCCCGACCGCGACCTCGACGGCGTCGGCCCAGTCGCGCGGCTCGACCCGTTCGGGGTGCCGGGCCAGCACCCGCACGCGGTACCCGGCCGCGAGGAGCTCGGGCACCAGGCGACCGCCGATGTAGCCGGTGGCACCGGTGACCAGGACGAGCGGGGCTTTGGGTGTCATGGCCGATCCTTCCCTCGTCGACAGGGTCGACGGGCTGGGCAGTTGCTAGCCAGGCTAGCAATATTGTCGCGGCGATGGCATCGTGAGGTGCGTGCCACGGGGGACGTGGCACGGTCGACGAGGGGTGAGAGTCCTGAGCGAGACGTCCGAGCACGACGCACGAGGAGGAGCCCGCATGGCGAACGCACCCGCCACCGTCCGGCCCCAGCAGGTCGCGGTCACGGTGAGCTACGTGGTCTGCGTCGTCGGGTCGATGATCGGGGTGGGCGTCTTCGGCGGCACCCCGATCGCCGAGGCCGCCGGCGGCGCGCTCGCGGCCGACGCCACCCTCGTGGCCCCCGCGTCCCCCGCCTTCTCCATCTGGACGGTGATCTACCTCGGGCTCGCCGGGTACACCGTGCTCCAGTGGCTGCCCGCGTATACCGCCGACGACCGGCAGCGTCGCCTGCGGCTCCCGGTCGCGGCGTCGATGGTCCTCAACGCCGCGTGGATCCTCGTCGTCCAGGCGGGCGCGCTGTGGTGGAGCGTCCTCGTGATCGCGGTGCTCCTCGCCGTCCTCGTCCGGACGTTCCTGGTGCTGGTGCAGACCTCCGCGCGCGGCGTGGCGGAGCGCGTGCTCGTGGACGGCACCCTCGGCCTCTACCTGGGCTGGGTCTGCGTGGCCACCGTGGCGAACGTGGCGGCGGCGCTCGCGGCCGCAGGGTTCGACGGCGGCGCCGTGGCACCCGACTGGTGGGCGGTCGGCATCCTGGCGGTGGTCGCCGGGATCGGGGTGGGCCTGGCCGTGCGGGGCGGCGGCCGGATCGCGGTGGCCGCGGCGATCGCGTGGGGCCTGGTGTGGGTGGTCGTCGCGCGTGCGCAGGGCGACCCGGCGTCGACGCCGGCGGCGGTCACCGCGGCTGCTGCCGCGGCGGCCGTGCTCGGCGCCGCGCTGGTGCTGCTCGTGCGACGGTCCGGGCAGGGCCGCCGCGGGACCGACGGCGTGGCGGTGGAGGCGTGACGGCGACGGGGCGGCGCTCGGCCGCCGAGATCGAGGACCACGTCATCCTGCTCGACGACGCGGGCGCGGACGTGGGCCTCGCCCCCCGGGCGACCGTGCACACGCGGGACACGCCGCTGCACCTCGGGTTCTCGTGCTACCTGTTCGGACCGGATGGCCGGGTGCTGCTGACCCGGCGTGCGCTGTCGAAGCGCACGTGGCCCGGCGTGTGGACCAACTCGTTCTGCGGCCACCCGCGCCGGGGGGAGACGCTGGCCCAGGCTGTCGCGCGCCACGCGCGCCACGAGCTCGGGCTCGACGTGGTGACCGGTGGCGATCCCGTCCTGCCGGAGTTCCGCTACCGCGCGGTGGACGCCGGCGGCGTCGTCGAGAACGAGCGCTGTCCCGTGCTGCTCGCCACCACGGACCGCGAGCCCGAGCCGAACCCCGACGAGGTCATGGACCTGCGCTGGGTGACCCCCGGCGACCTCGAGGCGCTGGTGGCGCTCGCCCCCTGGGCGCTGAGCCCGTGGATGGTGGAGCAGGTGCACGAGCTGCGCGACGTGGAGTGGGTGGCGTCGGGCGACCGCCCCCGGGGAGCTCCGCTCGGTGCCTGACGTGCCTATTCGGAGGGCGGGGGGTCGTCCTCGCTGCGCGCCATCGGACCCATCGTCAGGCCGATGACGAACTGTGGAAGCCACAGCACGGCGGCCATCGTGAGACCTGCCGACCCGATGACACCGTCCTCAGGGCCGCCGAACAGGGGTGTGGCCGCGACGCCGAGAGCGAGCATGGTCAGGAAGACTGCTCCCCGTATAGCGTTCCACGCCCATCGCGGTACCCGGGCCGGGCTTACGTAGGGTGACTGCGTGACGATTCCGGCGCACACTGCCGATATCACAGCGAAGAGGATTTCCATCGGGCTCATCAGTCCTTTACCTCAGTTCCACGAAGATTCTGTAGCACCCTCCGAGGCCGAGGATCTCCGAGATGACCGCGCTGCCCTGACCGAGGAGGTTCTCGACGCGCCTCCTGTTTGTCGGGGACAACCCCTTGCCCTTGGTCTTGACGTATGTCGCGACTTTTTTCATGGCGCTCACGAACCCGCCAAGCTTCTTGATGATCGCCTGCGCTTGGCGCACCTTGACGCTCTTGGCCGCGGCCCTGGCGAGCTTTGCTGCGACCGCGACGGCTTTGCCCGGCACGATGACTGAGGCGACTTGCGCAGCGCACACCGCGACATTCTTGGTCCACCACCATGCTGACGGGTCCGCGACGACGGGGAACGTAGCGCCGGCGGTGTCGATCTGCTGGGTGATCGTCCCATCATTGGTGACGACGAACTGCGTGGGAAGTTCGCGTCCGTCAGCGTCCACGGCCCACGGCGTGTCGATAGCCATGATCGGGTCTTGAGACCGATCCTCACGCATGAGAAGAAGGCTGCCGTCGTCTTGGTGGACCCAGCGGGAGCCAGCAGGGACCTCGGTCGCCAGGGTCAGGTCGTCTGCGTCAGCGCTGTGCGCGACCTGGACCACCTGCATGCCGCGCTCGGTCGCGTGTGCCACGACCGTGGAATCTTCGCCGGCTTCGGCCCTGACCGCGTCACCCGAAGCAACGACGTTGGACACGCTGTCGATCGTGAACCCCACGAAGTCCCCTGTCTCCAGGGAGATGCTCCCCAGTTCGGGATTGTCGGCGGTGGGCAACGAAGACAACGAATCATTGGACACCGCGAGTCCGTTCTGGAGCGGGACGGAGTCTGCAACTAATCCGCCGATCGTCCTGCGCGCGCTGGCCGGAAGCCTCCTGCCAGCAGATTTCTTGATCGTGTCGAAGCCGTCACGCGTGGTCCGTTGGTGTACCGAAAGGTCGGAGGTGTGTTCCTCGGCGGTGTGATCGGCCATGGGCTTGCGCATGTCGCCGACGGCCCCATGAGCCTCAATGCTGCTCGTGCACACCAGGCCGAACGTCGCTACGACAACTGTTGCAGTAGTGGCAAACCGGCGTTGCGTGAGCCTTGTCGTCATCGTCACGGCTGCGATGCTAGATCGCCATTCCGAGCCGATCGTCCTTCGTGCGAGATCTGCACGGACTTCTTCCAGAAGTGGGTCTTTGGTCTGCCAAGAGCCATCCCGGTCGTTTCGGAAATGCCATTCTTATCGATCACACCCCGGGGTGCGGGCAGGTGCCGCCGCTCAGGACGTCGCGTCACCGACGACGGCACCCGCGGCGTCGTCGGGCTCGCGCTCGGCCTCGGCCGCCATGGCGAGGAGGAACTCCCGGACGGCCGGGCGGCAGTGCGCGGGCACGGCGCGGGCGGTCTGGAGCATCCGGTCGTGCACCGACGCGAGACGCTCCCGTACCTCGTCGTGCGCGGCCTTCGATGCGGTGACGACGACGGAGCGGCGGTCGGTGGGGTGGGCGTGCCTCTGGAGGTGCCCGGACGCGACGAGGCGGTCGAGCAGCTTGGTGGTCGACGCCGTGGAGATCGCCAGGTACTCCGCCAGCCCGCGCGGCGTGGCGGGCTCGCCGCGCTCCTCGCACGCGATGGCGTGCTGGAGCGCGCGGAGGTCCGTGAGGTTCATGTTCATGTCACGGCCGGCGCGCCGGCGCATCGCCTCGTCGGAGCGTCGGAAGGCGCGCAACGCCTCGAGGAGGAGGCGCGGCTCCGCGTCGTCCTCCCCGTACCAGTAGGACGCGCCCGTCGTGGGTGCCTGGGTCACGGGGTCATCCTACGACTCCCTTATGAGGCTAGTATCTTGCTAGGCTAGGTAAATACTCACGAGGGGGTGGATCGTGCATCGCTGGTCTTCCGACGCAGACGACCGGATCGGCGGCATCGTCGAGGGCGCGGTGGAGAGCCTGCTCGCTGCGGGCGACCGCCGCGACGACACCCGGCTGTGGGCGGCGGTGCGCGACACGAGCCGCGGAGGAAAGCGGCTGCGGCCGCGGATCCTGCTGGACGCCTACGACGCCCTCGCCGGCCCGACGCCGCGGGAGTCGCGCGACGTCGCGGCGCGGCTCGCCGCGGCCCTCGAGCTCTTGCACCATGCTTTCCTCGTGCACGACGACGTGATCGACGGGGCGGACGTCCGCCGCGGGCGGCCGAACGTCGCCGGCGCGTACACGGCGCGGGCCGTGGAGGCCGGCGCGAGCGACCACCAGGCGACGGGCTACGGCGCGGCCGCCGGCATCCTGGCCGGTGACCTCGCCCTCGCGGGCGCCGTCCGCGCGGTGGCGCTCTGCGGCGCGAACCCGGAGACCACCGCACGCCTGCTCGACGCCGTCGACGAGGCCCTGCACCTCACGGCCGACGGCGAGCTCGCCGACGTCTGGCTCAGCATCGGCCCGTGCGCCGACCTGGACGAGGCGCTGCTCATGGCTGAGCGCAAGACCGCCGTGTACAGCTTCGAGCTGCCGCTGCGGATCGCCGTGATCCTCGCCGGCCGGGACGACCTCGAGGCCGGGGTCCAGCGGGTCGGCCGCGCCCTCGGCCTCGCGTTCCAGCTGCGCGACGACCTGGACGGCGTGTTCGGCGACCCGGAGCAGACCGGCAAGAGCAACTCCTCCGACCTGCGCGAGGGCAAGTGCACGCCGCTCGTGGCGCTCGCGCGGGGCACCTGGGCGTGGGACGAGCTGAGCACCGTGCTCGGCGACCAGCGCGCCGGAGAGCCCCAGCTCGCCCGGGCACGGGAGCTGCTCGCGATGTGCGGCGCCCGGGCGGCCGTGGAGCGCCTGGTGGCGGACCTCGAGCGTGACGCCGCCGCGCTGGGTTCCGACCTGGGCCTGGGCGCGCTCGTCGAACGGCTCGCCGGCCCGGCCCCGCACTCCTCCTCGAGCGCCGCATGAGCGCCCTCCCGACCACCCCGCCGCGGACGGCGACACCCGCCCCGGCCCAGGCCGCCCCGGCCCAGGTCGCCCCGACGGCGGCGCCCGCCGCCACCCAGGTCGCTCGCGAGGCCGACGTCCGCGACGTGGTGGCCGTCGGACCGGACGGCCTGTACGACGCCGTCGCCGTGGAGAGCGCCGCCGTGGTGATCCGCGCGTACTCGACGTCGTTCGGCTGGGCCTGCCGCCTGCTCGGCGAGCCGGTCCGTGACCACGTGCGCGCCGTGTACGCGCTGGTGCGCGTCGCGGACGAGATCGTCGACGACATCAGCCCCACGCTCACGCCCGCCCAGCGCGAGGACCTGCTCGACGAGCTGGAGCGCGACGTCACCCGCGCCCGGGCGTGCGGGCGCAGCAGCAACCTCGTGGTCCACGCGTTCGCGCGCACGGCCCGGCGGTTCGGCATCGGCGACGACCTCGTGGCGCCGTTCTTCGCGTCCATGCGGGCGGACCTCACCGTGACCGCGCACGACGAGGCCAGCTTCGCGGCCTACGTGCACGGGTCGGCCGAGGTCGTCGGGCTGATGTGCCTGCGGGTGTTCGTCGCCGGCGACGACGAGGCGTACGCCCGCCTCGCGCCCGGGGCCGCGCGGCTCGGCGCCGCCTTCCAGAAGGTCAACTTCCTGCGCGACCTCGCCGAGGACGTGGAGGCGCGGGGCCGCTCCTACTTCCCGGGTCTCGACGTCGACGCGTTCGACGACGACGCCCGCGACCGGCTGCTCGCCGACATCGACGCCGACCTGGCCGCCGCGGCGGCCGTGATCGGCGACCTGCCCCGCAGCTCCCGGCGGGCCGTGCGCGTGGCGCACGACCTGTTCGCCGAGCTCTCGCGGCGGCTGGCGGCGACGCCCGCCGCCACGATCCGGCGCGAGCGCGTCCGGGTGCCGGGGCCGGTCAAGGCGCGGCTCGTGGCCGCGGCCTGTGCGCGGGACGTGCTGCGATGAGAGTCGTCGTCGTCGGCGGCGGGATCGCAGGGCTCGCGACGGCGGGCCTGCTGGCTCGCGACGGCCACGACGTCGAGCTGCTCGAGCGGCACGCCACCGTCGGCGGGCGGGCGGGGTCCTGGGAGCGGGACGGCTTCCGGTTCGACACGGGACCGTCGTGGTACCTCATGCCGGAGGTGTTCGACCACTGGTTCCGGCTCATGGGGTCGACGGCGGCCGACGAGCTCGACCTCGTCCGCCTCGACCCGGCGTACCGCGTGTTCTTCGAGGGGATCACGGACCCGCTCGACGTCTCGCCGGACCGTGCGGCCAACACCGCGGCCTTCGAGGCGATCGAACCTGGGGCGGGCGCCCGCCTGGAGCGCTACCTCGACTCCGCGCACGACACCTACGACATGGCCCTGCGGCACTTCCTGTACACGACGTTCGCCTCCTGGCGGCCGTTCGCGCACCGGGACGTGGCAGCACGGGGGCACCGGCTCCTGCCGCTGCTCGGCACGTCGCTCGCGCGGCGGGTGGCGAAGAGCTTCCAGGACCGCCGGCTGCGCCAGGTCCTCGGCTACCCGGCCGTCTTCCTCGGCTCGTCCCCCGACCGGACGCCGAGCATGTACCACCTGATGAGTGCCCTCGATCTCGACGGCGGCGTGCGATACCCACTGGGGGGGTTCGCACGTGTGGTCGACGCGGTCGCCTCGCTCGCGGAGGGCGCAGGCGTCACGCTGCGCACCCGCGCCCGTGCGACCGCGATCACGACCACGGCCGTCGAGGCCGCCCCGGGGGCGGCGCGGGACGGGCTCCCCGTCCCCGGACCGCGCCGTCCCCGGGCCTCGGTCACGGGCGTGCGCTGGGTGGACGCCTCCGGCGCGGAGCAGCACTCCCCGGCCGACGTCGTCGTGACCGCCGCGGACCTGCACCACGTCGAGTCCGACCTCCTGCCCCCCGCCCTGCGCGACCGGTCGCCCGCCTGGTGGGCCCGGCGCGACCCGGGTCCCGGCGGCGTCCTGGTGATGCTCGGTGTCCGCGGGCGCGTGCCGCAGCTCCCGCACCACTCGCTGTTCTTCACCGCGGACTGGGAGGAGAACTTCGGCGCGATCGCCGCGGGCCGCGTGCCCGACCCGGCGTCCCTGTACGTCTGCGCGCCTTCGCGCACGGACCCGTCCGTCGCCCCGCCCGGCCACGAGAACCTGTTCCTCCTCGTCCCGGTGCCCGCCGACCCTGGCCTGGGCCGCGGCGGCGAGGACGGCGCGGGGGACGCCGCGGTCGAGGCGATCGCCGACGCCGCGATCGACCGGGTCGCCGCCTGGGCGGGCGTGCCGGACCTGCGGGAGCGCGTCGTCGTGCGGCGCACCGTCGGCCCCGGTGACTTCGCCGCCGACCTGTCCTCGTGGTCGGGCGGCATGCTCGGCCCGGCGCATACGCTGCGCCAGAGCGCGATGTTCCGGGCCGGCAACCGGTCCCGGCGGGTGGCGGGACTGCTCCATGCGGGAGGATCGACCATCCCGGGGGTCGGGCTGCCCATGTGCCTCATCAGCGCCGAGCTCGCAGTCAAGCGCGTGCGCGGCGACACGACCGCCGACCCGCTCCCCGTCGCCCGTCCGGCCCTCCACCCCTGGAAGTGATCGCCCTGCACTGGACCTCCTTCCTCTACCTCGGCCTGCTGCTCGGCGCTCTGGTCTCGATGGCTCTCGTGGACCGCCGCGCGCGGTTGCTGCTCTGGTCCGCGAGCCCGCTGCGCGGCGCCCTCGTGCTCGTCGTCGGCGTCCTGGTGTTCCTCGCCTGGGACGTCGCCGCGATCGCCCAGGGGTTCTACTCCCGAGGCGGGGCCGCGACGACGGGCGTCGAGCTCGCCCCGCACCTGCCGATCGAAGAGGTCTTCTTCGTGACGTTCCTGTGCTACCTCACCCTCGTCCTGCACGGGCTCCTGCGGCGTGTCGTCGCCCGCCGCGCGGAGGGCCACCCCGGCGGGCGCGGCCAGACCCCGGTCGCCGCGACCGTGCACGGTCCGTCCGGGGAGGCACGATGACGTACGCCGCGCTCGCGGCCGCCGTCGTCGGCGGCGCCGTCGTCGTCGCGCTCGTCGCCACCGGCGTGCGGGGCCTCGGCGCCCGGTGGTGGGCGACGACGACGGTCACCGCGGTGGTGCTCGTGGCGCTCACGGTCGTGTTCGACAGCCTCATGATCGCCGCGGACCTGTTCCGGTACGACGAGTCCGCCCTGCTGGGGGTGCGCGTGTGGCTGACGCCGGTCGAGGACCTCGCGTGGCCGGTCGTGGCCGCCCTGCTGCTGCCGGCGCTGTGGGCGCTCGTCGGCACGGGCGGCACGGGTGCCCCAGAGGCAGGGAGGGTCGACGCGTGACCGCCACCGGCACGGCACCGGGCGCGACCGCCGCGTGGCGCCAGATCGTGGGCTCGTCGCGGCCCGTGAGCTGGGTCAACACGGCGTACCCCTTCGCCGCCGCGTACCTGATGGCGGGTGGTGCGGGGCGCTCGGGCGTCGCGGAGCTGGTCCTGGGCACCCTGTACTTCCTCGTCCCGTACAACCTGCTGATGTACGGGCTGAACGACGTGTGGGACTACGAGTCCGACCTGCGCAACCCGCGCAAGGGCGGCATCGAGGGCGTCGTGCTGTCGCGTCGGTGGCACCGGCGCACCGTGTGGGCCGCCGTGCTGAGCAACGTCCCGTTCCTCGCCTACCTGGCCGTGGTGGGGGACGCCGCCTCGACCGCGGTGCTCGCGGTGAGCGTGTTCGCCGTCGTCGCCTACTCGGCCCCGGGCCTGCGCTTCAAGGAGCGCCCGGTGCTGGACTCGGCGACGTCCAGCACGCACTTCGTCAGCCCGGCGGTCTTCGGCCTGGCCCTGGCCGGCGGGTCGCTCACGTGGCCGGTGCTCGCCGCCCTCGCGGGCTTCTTCCTGTGGGGCATGGCCTCGCAGGCGTTCGGCGCGGTGCAGGACGTCGAGGCGGACCGGGCCGCCGCCATCGGCTCGGTGGCCACCTGGCTCGGCGCGGCCCGGACCGTGCAGGCGGCCATGGCGCTGTACGTCGCTGCCGGTCTCGTGCTCGTGCTGGGCGGCCTGCCCGGCGCGCTCGCCGCCGTCCTCGTCGTGCCGTACGTGGTGAGCATCGCGCCCTACCGGAACCTGCCCGACGGCCGCTGCGAGGAGGCGCACGCCGGCTGGCGGCGGTTCCTGTGGCTGAACCTCGTCACCGGCTTCCTGGTCACCCAGCTGCTGATCGCGATCTCCCTCGGGTGGCTCTGACGGATGGGATCACCGTGACACGCGCGCCCAGCGGACGGCGAGCCCGACGACGAGGACGCCCGCGCCCGTGAGGACTGCCGCCACGGGGAGCGTGGCGCACAGGGCGACGCACCCCGCCAGGCCCACGACCTGCAGCACCCGGGGGTACCGGCGGTGCGCGCCGGTCTGGGTCCAGGCAGCGAGGTTCGCGACGCCGTAGTAGACGAGCACGCCGAAGGACGAGAACCCGATCGCGCCCCGCAGGTCCACGGTCAGGACGAGGGCGACCACGACGACGGCGACCGCCACCTCCGCGCGGTGCGGCACGCCGAAGCGGGGGTGCACCGCCGCGAGCGGTCGCGGCAGGTCGCCCTCGCGCGCCATCGCGAGCGTGGTGCGGCCGACGCCGGCGACGAGGGCGAGCAGCGCCCCGAGCGACGCGGCGGCGGCGCCCACCCGCACCACGACCCCGGCCCAGGGGGAGCCGGCGACCGCGGCCGCGAGCGGCGTGGCGGCCGCGGCCGTCCCGGCCAGCCCGAGCACCGCGAGCAGCGTGACGGCGACGACGGCGTAGACGACCACCGCGCCGCCGAGCGCCCCGACGATCGCCCGCGGGATGCTGCGGGCGGGGTCGCGCACCTCCTCGCCGAGCGTCGCGACGCGCGCGTAGCCCGCGAACGCGAAGAACAGCAGGCCGGCAGCCTGCAGCACGCCGTACCAGCTGGCCGGGCCGCCGAGGGCGGCGGGCGCCGGGCCTTCGGACCCGAGGCGCGCGACGTCGGGAGAGCCCGTGGCCAGGGCGACCGCGACGGTCACCGCGAGCGCCAGCAGCACCGCCACGACGATCCAGCGGGCCAGGCGGGCCGTGCGCGTCACCCCCCGGTAGTTCACGGCGGCCAGCGCGACGACGGCGAGCGCGGCGACGGGGCGCTCCCACCCCGGGGGTGCGGCATAGGCGGCGAAGGTGAGGGCCATCGCCGCGCAGCTCGCCGTCTTGCCGACGACGAACCCCCAGCCGGCGAGGTAGCCCCACCAGGGCCCGAGGCGCTCGCGGCCGTAGACGTAGGTGCCGCCGGAGGCGGGGTACTGCGCCGCGAGCTGTGCGGAGGAGGTCGCGTTGCCGTACGCCACGACGGCCGCGACCCCGAGCGCGAGCAGCAGCGCGACGCCGGTGCCGGTGGGCAGCACGGCCGCGGCGGCGGGGGCGAAGGCGGCGAACACGCCGGCGCCGATCATCGAGGACAGGCCGACGACGACGGCGTCTGACGTGGTGAGGCGGCGCGCGAGCTCGGTCACGGGTCGATCCTCCCGCGCGGGGGAGCGGGAGAGGTCTTGCCTTGCGGCTGAACACCTGTTTAGTCTGTTGAACATGCGTTCAGTGGATGCCGCCGAGGACGCGGTCCCAGCACCGGCCGACGCGCCAGGCGACGCGCCGGGCGAGGCGCCGCGGGTGGCCGCGCCCGGCTCTGACGGCAGCACGCGCGCCCGGATCCTCGACGCCGCCGTGCTCCAGTTCGCCCGGTTCGGGTTCGGCGCCCCGGTGCGCGCCATCGCCGCCGACGCCGGGGTGAGCGCCGCGCTCGTCATCCACCACTTCGGGTCCAAGGACAAGCTGCACGCCGCCTGCGACGAGTACGTGCTCGAGTGGATCGCCGCCTCCAAGCGGGAGAACATGGGCAAGGCGACGGGCGGGCGGCTGCTGGAGGTCCTCGCGCAGACCGACGACCTCGCGCCGCTGGTCGGGTACGTGCTGCGGTCGCTCCAGGCGGGCGGCGCGGTCGGCAGGAGCTTCGTCGAGCACATGGTCGACGACGCGGAGCAGTACACGGCCGAGGCCGTCGCCGACGGCATCGTGAAGCCGAGCCGGGACGAGCGCGCGCGGGTGCGCTACCTCGTCTACTCGTCGCTGGGCGCGCTGCTGCTCTCGGTCACCATGGACCCCCCGAAGGACGCGCACGACATCAACGCCGCGGTCCGCGCCTTCATGGACGACCTCTACCTCCCGATGCTCGAGCTCTTCACCGAGGGCTTCCTCACCACCCGACGCATGCTCGACGACTACCTCCTGTACGTGCCGGACCCGCCGGCCGGGGCGCACGCCCCCGCCGACGGAACCCCCACTCACGACGAAGAGGCACCATGACCACCACGGCTGCATCGACCGCGCGCACCTCGGCCGCGAGCGCGCCCGCGATCGAGATCCACGACCTGCGCAAGTCCTTCGGCACCGTCCAGGCGCTCGACGGGCTGGACCTGACCGTCGAGCACGGGCAGGTCGCGGGCTTCCTCGGCCCGAACGGCGCCGGGAAGTCCACCACCATCCGCGTCCTCCTGGGCCTGCTGCGGTCCGACGCGGGCAGCGTCCGCCTGCTCGGCGGCGACCCCTGGCGCGACGCCGTCGCCCTGCACCGGCGCCTCGCCTACGTGCCCGGCGACGTCTCGCTCTGGCCCAACCTCACCGGCGGCGAGGCGATCGACTACCTCGCCCGTCTGCGCGGCAAGCCGGACAAGAGGCGCAAGGCCGAGCTGCTCGAACGCTTCGAGCTCGACCCCACCAAGAAGGCCCGCACGTACTCCAAGGGCAACCGGCAGAAGGTCGCGCTCGTCGCGGCGCTCGTCTCGCAGGTCGACCTCCTCGTCCTCGACGAGCCGACCTCCGGCCTCGACCCGCTCATGGAGGCCGTCTTCACCGAGCAGGTCCGCGAGGCCAAGGCCGCGGGCACGTCGGTGCTGCTGTCGAGCCACATCCTGTCCGAGGTCGAGAAGGTGTGCGACACCGTGACGATCATCCGCAACGGCCGGGCCGTGGAGTCGGGCACGCTCGACGACCTCCGCCACCTCACGCGGTCGTCCGTCACCGCCGTCGTCGACCGTGACCCGTCCGCGATCGCCGCGATGGCCGGCGTGCACGACCTGGAGACGACGCGGAACGGCGACAGCACCCGCGTCACCTTCGACGTGGACGACTCCGAGATGGGCCGGGTGCTGCCCGCCGTCGGCGCGCTGGGCGTGCACTCCTTCACCGCGCAGCCGCCGTCGCTGGAGGAGCTGTTCCTGCGGCACTACGGCGACGAGCTCGCCGCGGACGGCGTGCCCACGGGGGACGGCGCGGGCAAGCACGCGACGCGCAGCGAGGCGGGTGCGCGATGAGCGCCGTCACCGCGGCACCGCCGCTGGGCACCCGCGCCGCACCGGGGCGCGGCGGCACGACGCTCACCGGCACGTGGAGCCAGGTCCGCTTCATCCTGCGCCGCGACCGGGTGCGCCTGCTGGTCTGGTCCCTCGCGATCCCCGCGCTCTACCTGGCGTCGCTGGCCGAGTACACGACGCTGGCCGACGACCCCGAGGGCATGCAGGCGCGCGCGGCCCTGGTCCAGACCCCCGCCATGGTGTCGATGACCGGCCCCGGCTACGGCACCGACGACTACACCGTGGGGGCCGCCGTCTCCAACGAGCTCGTGCTGTGGATGGTGCTGGCGCTCGCCGTCATGAGCATCATGCAGGTGGTGCGCCACACCCGCGCCGAGGAGGAGTCCAGCCGCGCGGAGCTGGTGCGCGCCGCAGCCGTCGGCCGGCACGCCGCGGTCGTCGCGGCCCTGGTCGTGGTGCTGGTCGTCAACCTGGTCGTCGCGGCGCTGTCGTCCGCGGTGCTGATCGGCAGCGGTCTCGAGGTGGTGGACTCCGTCGCCGTCTCGCTGGGCGTCGCGATGAGCGCGATGACGTTCGGCGCGATCGCCCTGGTGGCCGCGCAGGTCACCGAGCACTCCCGCGGCGCGACGGGGCTGTCGATGGCGGCGCTCGGGGCCGCGTTCACGCTGCGGACCATCGGTGACATGCAGCAGATGCACGGCAGCTGGGTGTCGTGGCTGTCGCCGATCGCCTGGGCGCAGCAGATGCGTGCGTACGTGGACCTGCGCTGGTGGCCTGCGGCGCTCGGCGCGGTCGTCATCGTGCTGCTCTTGGTGGTGGCGTCCGCGCTCGCGTCGCGACGTGACTTCGGGGCGGGGCTGGTGCCGGACCGCCCGGGCCGCGCGGACGCGCACCCCAGCCTCCGGGGCCCCGCCGTGCTCGTGTGGGTTCAGCAGCGGATGGCCCTGCTGTGGACGGCGCTCGGGCTCGCGTTCATGTGGTTCGCGACCGGCACGATCGTCGACCAGATCTCGTCGATGACGGCCTCGCTGGCGGACAACCCGGTGTACGCGAGCGTCCTGGGCACGGGGGAGGTGACGAAGGCGTTCGTCGGCATCATCGTGCTGTACGCGGCGCTCGGTGCCGCGGCCTACGGCATCGTGGCCGCCCTGCGGGCGAAGTCGGAGGAGGAGGCGGGTCGGGCCGAGTACGTGCTCGCGACGCCGGTCTCCCGCAGCCGCTGGCTCGGGGCGAGCCTGGGCGTCACGTCGGTGGGGACCGTCGTCGTGCTGGTCACGGGGGTCCTCGCCCTCGCCGCGGGCGCGGCCGTCGCGGGGGCCCAGGACGTGACGTCCGGGGAGATCACGGAGGCGGGGCTGCTCTACCTGCCCGCGCTCGCCGTCTTCGTCGGCTTCGCCGCCGCACTGTTCGCCTGGGCGCCCAAGGCGTCGTCGCTGGTCTGGCTGCTGCTGGAGTACACGATCCTCGTGTCGCTGTTCGCCGACCTGTTCCACCTGCCCGAGTGGGCCCGCAAGATCTCGCCGTTCTGGTGGGTGCCGAACCCGTTGACCGGCGACGTCGACGCGGTGCACGTCGCCGGGCTGTGCGCCGTCGCGCTGGTGCTGTTCCTGCTGGCGTTCGCCGGCTTCCGGCGGCGGGACGTCGCCACGAAGTGACCGCGTGAGTTGTCAGAACCAGGTGCTGCTCTACCGGCACCTGGTGCTGACAACGTGGGGCACCGAAAGTTGTCAGAGCCACGTGCCGCTATACCGGTACGTGGCTCTGACAGGTCGCGGGGCGGGTTAGCGTGGTCGGTCGTGACGACTCCCACCGCACCTGGCACGCCGACGACCGAGCCGTCGTCGGGCGCGTCGCTCGCCCACGGGCTGCGCACCCGCCATCTGACGATGATGGGTCTCGGCTCCGCGATCGGGGCGGGCCTGTTCCTGGGCGCCGGCGTCGGCGTCGCGACGGCCGGCCCCGCCGTCCTCGTCAGCTACGCCATCGCGGGCGCGCTCGTCGTCCTCGTGATGCGGATGCTCGCCGAGATGGCGTCGGCGCTGCCCGCGTCGGGCTCGTTCTCCGTCTACGCGGAGGCCGCCCTCGGCCGGTGGGCCGGGTTCTTGCTGGGCTGGCTGTACTGGTTCACGCTCATCATGGTGCTGGGCGTCGAGGTGACGGGCGTCGCGGGCATCGTCAGCGGCGAGAACGGCTGGTGGCCGGACGTGCCGCAGTGGGTCGTGGCCGCCGTCGTCGTGCTCGTCCTGGGCGGCATCAACCTGGTGGGCGTGCGGCAGTTCGGCGAGTCGGAGTTCTGGTTCGCGGCGATCAAGGTCACCGCGATCCTCGCCTTCCTGGTGGTGGGCGTGCTGATCGTCGTCGGCGTGATCCCCGTGACGGGCAGCGTCCTCGGGCACTGGGCGGAGCACGGCGGCTTCGCCCCCGCCGGCTGGGCGGGCATCGCCGCCGGCCTGCTCACCGTCGTCTTCGCGTTCGGCGGCATCGAGATCGTCGCGATCGCGGCGGCCGAGGCGCGCGACCCGCGCACCGCCGTGGCCCGCGCCACCCGGACCATCGTGTGGCGCATCCTGCTGTTCTACGTCGGCTCGGTCGCGATCATCGTCGCGCTCATCGCCTGGGACGACGACGCGGCCCTGGCCTCGCCGTTCGTCTCCGTGCTGCAGCTGGCCGGGTTCGACGGCGCGGCGCGGCTCATGGAGGTGGTCGTGGTGCTGGCGCTGCTCAGCGCGTTCAACGCGAACGTCTACGGCACGTCGCGGATGCTGTTCTCCCTCGGGCAGCGCCGCGACGCGCCCGCAGCCACGACGAGCGTGTCCCGGCGCGACGTGCCGTGGGTGGCCGTGCTGGTCTCGGTGATCTTCGGTGTCGTCGCGGTGCTGCTCAACTGGCTGCTGCCGGCGCAGCTCCTCACGATCCTGCTCAACGCCGTCGGGTCGGCGCTGTTCGTCGTGTGGCTGCTCATCACCGTCTCGCAGCTGCGGCTGCGCCCGCGCCTCGAGGCCGAGGCCGCACGCACCGGCGAGCCGATGCGGCTGCGCATGTGGGGCTACCCGTACCTCACCTGGGTCACGCTGGCCGGGCTCGTCGCGCTCGCCGGCCTCATGCTGTCCGACCCGGCCGCGCGCACCCAGCTGGTCGCGACCGCCGGACTGGTCGCCCTGATCCTCGTCGTCTACGCCCTCACCCGGTGGGTGCGAGGGCGACGGTCCGGCGCGACGGCGTAGCGCCGGGCCGGGGTGCCTCGGCCGCCTACTTCCCCGGCCGGATCGTCGGGACGTCGCCGACGATCGGGATCGGCCGGCGGTGGAACGGGAAGCCGTAGCGGGTGACCAGCCCGGCGAGCGTCGTGACGCGGTTGCGGGGGCCGACGAGCGACATGATGTGCACGAACAGCCACACCAGCCACGCGAACCCTGCCGTCAGCCGCAGCTTCTTCGACGTCATCGGCAGGGTGATCTCGGCGACCGCGGCCCGGCGGCCGATGACCGCCATCGTGCCCTTGTCGTGGTAGCGCAGCGGGCCGGTGGCCCGCCCCTCGAGGAGCGCGAGGATGTTGCGCGCCACCTGCTGGCCGCCCTGGATGGCCGGCTGGGCGAGCTGCGGCAGCCACTCGGGTCCTTCGGCGATGTCGCCGATCGCGAAGACCCCGGGCCGCCCCTCGACCTGCAGGTCCTCGCCGACGGCGATGCGGCCGCCCCGGCGCCGGGGCAGGTCCCAGTCGTCGACCTCGGGGTGCGGGCCCACGCCCGCGGACCACACGGTGAGGTCGGCGCGGATGCGCGTCCCGTCGGTGAGGACCACGGCGTCCGGCTGCACCTCCGCGACGCCCGCCCCCAGGTGCAGCCGCACCCCGCGGTGCTCCAGCTCCCGCGCGGCATACTCCCGCAGGCTCGGGTGAAAGGACTTGAGCAGGTCGGTGCCGCGCTGCACGACGGTGATCTCGAACGCGTCGCCGTGGATCTCGGGGAACGCCGGTGCGAGGCCCGCGGTGCGCAGCTCCGCGAGCGCGCCGGCCACCTCGACGCCGGTGGCACCGCCGCCCACCACGACCACGCGCAGGCCGTCGTCGGTGTCGGGCGTGAACGCCGACCGCTCCAGCCGGATGAAGAGCTGGTCACGGATCCGCAGCGCCTGCGAGCGGGAGTACATGCCGAGCGCGTTCTCCTTGGCGCCCGGCGTGTCGAAGAAGTTCACGGTGACGCCGTTGGCGAGCACGAGGTGGTCGAAGGCGATCGTCTCGTCGTTGGCGAGGCGGATGGCGCGGGCGTCGTGGTCGATGCCGACGAGGTGCTCGTGCAGCACCCGCAGGTTCTTCTGCTTCAGCCGCAGCCCCCGCAGCCAGTAGGTGACGTCGCCCGGGTTCAGACCCCCGGTGGCCACCTGGTAGAGCAGCGGCTGGAACGTGTTGTACACGCGACGCTCGACGAGCGTGACGCGGACGGGGGCGTCGGCGAGCGCCTTGACCGTCGCGAGGCCGCCGAACCCTCCTCCGACGACGACGACGTGGGGCAGGTCGGCAGGATCGGTCACAGGTCCACCGTAGGCGACGCCGGAGGCTGCGGCCGCCGGGAGGCGGACCGGGGGCGGACCGGTGGTGGACCACCGCGGCGGGCCTGAGAGGATGCTGCCGTGCCCGAGCTCCTCGCCGTCTGCCGTGTCCACGCCCTCCTGCCCGACGCCGGGACGATCGGCGTCACCGCGATCGACAAGCGGCCCGTCGAGGGCCGGGTGAAGGCGCGGCCGTACGGGCTGTACGCCGACGTGCAGGCGGACCGGAAGGACCACGGCGGCCTCGACCAGGCCGTCTACGCGTACTCGCAGGAGGACGCGGAGGCGTGGGCCGCCGAGCTGGGCTACGACGTCACGCCCGGGCTCTTCGGCGAGAACCTGCGTACGCGGGGCCTGGAGGTGAGCCGCGCGGTGATCGGTGAGCGGTGGCGTGTCGGCACCACGCTGCTCGAGGTCACCCAGCCGCGCACGCCGTGCCAGACGTTCGCCCGGCGGCTGGGCTCCCCGCCCCGCTGGGTGCGCCGGTTCGCGCAGGCGAACCGGACCGGTGCGTACCTGCGGGTCGTCGAGAACGGCGACGTGGGCGCGGGGGACGAGGTCGAGGTCGTGCACCGGCCGTCGCACGGCGTCACCGTCGCCGACTGGTTCGGCGCGTACAACCGTCTCGACGGCGCGGCCGACCTCGCCGACGTCGCGAAGGTGCTGCTGGTGGCGCACGACGACGGCGAGGTGCGGCTCAGCGACGAGCTGCGGCAGCGGGCCGAGCAGTCGCTGCAGGGCTGACCCCGGCGTCACCGTCGAGCGCTCCGGCGCCGTACCGGTGCCCGGCGTAGCCCCAGACGGCGAGGGCGAGCGCCGGCCCCCAGAACCACGCGGGGAAGTACACCGCCCCGACCCACCCCATCAGGGTGAGCATCGGGATCGCCGCCCCGCACAGCATCACGGCGACGAACCCGCCGGGGACGATGGCGGCGGTCGGGGGCACCGGCTGTCCCGCGCGGCGCGGGAACCAGCGGGGGAACCGCTCGCCCCACGGCAGGATCAGGCCGAGGGTCAGCACGACTCCCAGCCAGGCGCCCGACGAGAGCGACAGGCCCTGGATGCGGACGGCGGCGGGCAGGTCGCCGCCGGTCGCGAGCGCCGGCCAGGGCGTCAGCCAGGTGAGGCGGGCGAGGGCATACGGGAGCGGGCCGAGGGCGGCGACGATCGTGAACAGGCGGCGGTGCCGCGTCACCCAGGCGGTGGCGCGGCGCAGCGAGCCGCGTCGCCAGGCTCCGACCAGCGCGAGCCCGGCCCAGGCCGTGGCGGTCGCCAGGGGGACCAGCACCGCGGCGAGCTCCCAGCGCTCGCGGGCGAACCCGGTCAGCACACCGCCGAGCTGGGTGGCGAACGCGGCACGGGCGACCACCACGACGGTGACGGCGAGCGCGGCGACGAGCACGAGCGGCACCCGCCATCGCGGGCGGGACCGGAACGCAAGCACGCCGGCCCAGACGGCGAGGACGGGCACGCACAGCGCGACGACGTAGCCGGCGGCGGGGAGCGTGGGCTGCCCCTGGGCGAGGACGCCGAAGGTGAGCGCCTCGACGACGGCGACCGGTGCGACGAGCCGCCCGGCTGCGCCGCCCGCGGGTCGGGCGAGCGCGACGCCGGCCGTGACGACGCCGAGCAGCGCCACGACCAGCAGCGTCCAGGTGAGTGCCGGCCCGGACAGGAACGCGCGCGCCAGCGCCTGGTCCGGCAGCAGGTACGGGTTGGCGTCCGGGCGTGCGGCGAAGAACGCCACCAGCGCGGCCGTGCCGGCGGACGTGCCCAGGGCCGCGGCGGCGAGCCGCCGGTGGGGCGCGGGGCGCGACGGGGAGGGGTGGTGCTGCGGGGCGGTCATCGGGGTGGCCTCTCGTCGACGGGGTGGATGCCTCCACGGTCCCGTCGCCGGGGTGGACCGGTCCTCCCCTCGACGGGGGAGAGGGGTCCCCCGGGAGCGTGACCGTGTCCGCCGGAGAGAGGTCCGCGTCGCGGTTGTGGCCGTCGGCACCAGCGGCTACTCTCGAACACATGTTCGAAGACGACGAGACGAGGGCAGCCACCACGGCGGCCGGTCGCCGTCGGCCTCGGACCGCCGGTCCCGGCGCGACCCTTGCCCCGGTCGCGCC